>JAEEHW010000065.1 GCA_016281055.1 Prevotella sp. | reverse complement strand
GTTTACTTGAAGGTGTAGAAATGAGCATTACGTACACACATAATTATGCATACCTACTTATTCTAACGATTTAACATCTTCAATACTAATCTCGCAAAGCATATCACTTGTCAAGTGCCCGATACTTGCTAGACGCATTGCTTGATTTTCCAATGTTTTCTCAAACATATTACGAACGAAACGTGCGTTGCCGAAGTTCTTGTCCTTGTTTGCTACAGCATTAACAAGGTATGTTTACATTTCTTTGTCGAGCCCAGACATTAGGAATTGGTATAACCCCATGAAGCGTATTCTCTTTGTGCGTTTCTCTCTGTATGTATTTCATGTTTCTATTCGGATTTTTGTGCAAATTTGCATAATTTTCCGATTACAACCAAATGTTTATTCGGAAAATTATGTAAAATTACATAGTTTCCCGAATAAGCAAACAAAAAGTCAGACACTTTGCAATAAAAATCCCCGTTTGACAAACATTCTGTCAAACGGGGAATCATTTTGTTTTAATGTAACGTCAGTCCTGTGAAATCATATTAACGGCATTTTCTAAAACTCCTATTTATGGTCCATTTGTTTTTAACGATCAAGCACAAGTCCCTCCATACTTATCCATCCGTACAATTCGCTCAATCTACTGACAGTAACTACCTTACCGTTTAAAGTCAAAAAAGACCACGTCGGCTGATTTCCACATATTAGCTTATATGACTTCACCGCTCTGCCAAATTGTATCATATCTCTTTCAGTTGGCCTGTATTCATTTAGAGTAAGATGGAGGCGCTGTATTTTGGCCCAAAATTTAGTATAAAAACCAATTCGATTGAAGTCATTTACATATTCCCGAATGAACGCAATAGGCATGCCTTTGACAATAACACCTTGTTTGCTCAGATAGTTCGAATTGTTTGCACCATATTTCTTAGTATATGCTGCACGTACCTGAGCAATCTGTTTCTTCTTTGCTGCAATCTTTGCTGCATCTTCACTCTTCTTCTTATTTTCATAGTAATCATCACGGCCAGTTTTTATCTTATATGTCAAAGCAGCAACATATTTTTCGTATTCAGAATTCATGGCTGCAGCCTTTTTGTACCACACGAGGGCAGAATCAAGACATATAGTTGTTTTGTTTTCACACACACGGCCATTATCAACATAAGCAATCCTGCCTTCTTCATACAAGGCACCAATACGCCAATATCTTTCTGGCTCCCCACTGGCTATTGCCTTGACTTTTAGTTTTGCCATTTGCAGGTTGTCACGTTCAAGTGCAGCCAAATACTCTTTCTGCTCCTTTTCTTTTTTTGCCTTATTCCGATTCTCAACTTCTTTGTTGTACTCTGCCTTCTCTTGTGCACTCATATTTGATATGTCGCGTACTAAAGTGCATTCACCTCCCCTTTTTAATGTCATTTCTTCTGGTGAATAAGACAAAATGTAGTAACTGAATGTATCAATATCCTCATTTCTTATTTTGGATTCAATATCTTCCTTTATTCTCTTCTGAATATCAGCAGGATAGAAACTAATATCACCAAGATCATAATCGATCTCTGGGCCCTGCATTTCTGTTAATATGTTTCCCTTTATTTTCCATGTATAGTGATAAATAAAGTTTTTAACAGGATATGTAATATCCGTACCTTCTACTGTATATTCAAATTTTTCGCAATTTTTTGAAATTAAAGTACCATCTGCATGATATTCGAAAATGTGTTTGTCATTATTTTTTCTTTTCCACCTTCCAACGAGGTTGATGTGTTCATTTTTTTCTATCAGATGCTTCGATTTATTTTGTTTCCCTATTCGGTCCTTTATTGCTTCATATTTTTCAGACAGTTGATTCGACTCTTTCAGTTTCGCTATTTTTTCCTTTATTTCTTTATATTTCTCTGGAAATGCATTTTCTACTTTTTCCCAAAGTCCATCCCAAGTGTCCTCTAATCCTAGATCTGCACCTTCTATGCAATTGACGAACACACTATCATTAAATCCAAGTTTATCGAAAAATTCATCTAATAGAATAATATCTTCTTGAGTTGTCTTTCTATATTGCGCATTAGCCATTTGTGGTATGCAGATTCCTATTAGTAAAGTAATCGCCACCAATATTGTATTAATGTGTTTCATAATGGTAATTGTTTAAAGGTTTGTATTAAAAGAATTTTTTAATCTCATTTATAGTTAATGAAGGCACAAAGTTGTTTGGTGACAACCAGCCTCCCGCAGGGCTTTTAAGAGTAATAACGTGTGGATATCTTTCTAACTCCGGCAGTCTTTTTATCCATAGTTTTTTGCTCCGCATAATGATGATTAGCTTCTCTTGTCGGATGGCCTCACGAATCAGTTCATCGCTGTATTCGTATGAAGGTAAATACTCGGGAAAGGAAAATCCCTTTTTGGAGTGATAGGGGAAATATTCAATAAAAAATACATTTGGCCTCCTTCCTAAGATTTCTGTTAATCCCGCCATTTTCTTATCCATCCAATCAATACCTGCATGCTGTTTACCGCACATCCCTTGCAGGCCCTCTGTCCAAAAACTGTCGCTCACATCATGCCTCAGATTCTTCTGGGTTCTTTTTTCATACTCTGTATGCTGATAAAAGCAAGGATCTGGTTCACCAGGATTCATGTTTAGGCAATACACCTTGCTGTTCTTATTTCCAGAATAAGGGTCTGGCAGACATAGCTGAAGGTTTAGTCCAGAGGATTTATACTTCTCCTCAAACGCTTTTACAGAGCCATAATGCTGCTTTATGTACGCTTTGTCGACATCAGCAACTGTGTAGCTCCACGAAATATTTAACCAAGGATTTTTAATCATAATCATACTTTCATTAACACGTTAATTTTACATTTAACTCTCTTGACACCAGTAACAAGAATCAAGATTTACTTATGATTACTTAACCAAGTAAGGTTTCCAATGACGTCTTTAGTCTGTAGCGTAAGGTTGCATGACGTCTTATCGAGTTTTTAGCGAACAATTGTTTTCATGATAGTAATTCTTTTTAAAAAACCTACAAGCTCTCAGACTTGGTGATTATAATGATTTAGGAATTATGGTACATAAACAAAAAAGACGTGGAGCCTGTACCAGTTACTCGCTCCACACTCCAAGGCCGTAGGAATTGCCCATTACAATCAGAACGAGCAACTATAGACCCCCACGCCGATATGAATACACTTCCCCCATAGGGGG
>JAEEHW010000064.1 GCA_016281055.1 Prevotella sp. | reverse complement strand
GTGACGGCGCTCGCAGCTGCCTTGATGCACCACTATAACTCACTCTACCACCGCCACGCCGAGCACCAGCCGCCGCACTTTCGCGAGCAGACCATCTTCGATCGCTTCATACAGCTTGCCAACCAGCACTGTGCCGAGCACCACCATATAGGCTACTATGCCGAACGCCTGTGCCTTACGGAGCGATACCTTGGCACCGTGGTAAGGCAGGCAAGCGGCATCACCGCAAAGGAGTGGATAGACCGCGCCATAGTGACGCGCATAAAGGTGGAACTGCGCCACACCGACAAGTCCGTGGCTCAGATTTCTGACGAGATGGGTTTCCCCAACCCTTCTTTCTTCAGCAAATACTTCAAGCGCCTCACGGGGATGACACCTGCGGTCTTCAAGAACTCGTGACTTTCTTACTACCACGGATTCAATGGATTTTACCTGCTTATTTTCCTGACAACTGATTAAGACTGATTACAAGGATTTGTAATTTATATCAACGATGCATGGAATACTATTGCCATCAGGAGGGGGATGCATCGATTACGGCGCTTCATTCCGCTACAGTAAAGACGGCACGCACAGGGAAGCCAAAGTAACGGCCGTCGTAGCCACGTGCTCCCATGCTGCCACCAAATACAGAGCCAAGGTACTTGCCGTTTGAACCATTGTGGAGCGTGCTTGACCAATAGTAACCCTGGCGGGCGGCTTGACTGTGAGACGTGCCGCTGAAGATGCCGGCAGCCGGCAGGAACATGGTTCTGTCAGCATATTTGCCCTTGCCGGTTATTATACAGCCGGCTATGCCTGTACCGTTGTAGTCGTTTGTCCATACCGAGGTGGTCTTATCACACAGTGCCTGTATCTCTTCGATGGTGGGCATACGCCACTCTCCGCCCATGTTGGCACGGGCGGCATCGTGCTCGGGGCTGAGGACCGCGCCGGCGGCGGTGTATGTGGTATAGATAGCGGTGCTGCCACTGCCACTGCTGTAGAACGGTGCGTTGGGTTCCGCATAGCCGCCGCTCATGCCGTCTTTCCATGAGGTGATGGTGAGTGAGGTGCCGCTCATGGTGTAGCCGGTGTAGTATGGCGCGGTGGCTCCCCAGGCGAAGAAGTCGCCGTAGTCGTATTCATGGCTTGCTCCTACGTTGCAGGTGGCGAAGAGCCTCTTCTTTCCGTCGATACGTATGCCGAAGTCTATGCACTCGTAGCCGTTGTGAGAGGTTGGCGCAGGGGTGGTGTCGTCCTCGTCCGGCGTAGTGTCCTCGTCCGTGCTTCTGCCTGAGGGGCATACGGGACGGATGGTATGACCGCCGGCACGACCGTCGCTGCGGGTTTCAATATCCGGTGAGTAACGTACGACATTACGATACACGCGATGCACGTCTGCGGTATAGAGTGTAGCCGTCCAATTGTAGCAGGCCACTCCCGCGCCGTACAGCTCCGACAAGAAACGGCAGCCGGCAGCCGGGATGAAGATATATTTGTCGGTATAGCCAGGCTTATTGCTCGTGAACTTCGCTCCTGCCACGCCGCCAAACTCCGGGTCTCCCTGTTCTATCCATACGGCGTCGCAGTTATTCCCCAGTTCTTTAATCTCCTCAAGGGTAGGCGTATGCCATGAGCCGCCCCAGTTCACCGATGCGGCATCGTCCTCCCTGCAGAGCTCGCTAAAGTCGCTGCCGGTGTACTTGGCAAAGGTATTGCCGCCGTCGGTGGTAAACTTGTAGTTGTCCCAGCTGAAATAGTCCTTCGTCTCTGTCTCGCCCCATGCGAAGTAGTCGCCGTAATCCTGCGGCTTCTCAGCACCTATGTTGCACGTGGCCCACATCACGGATAGGCCGAGGTCAACGTATTCATGACCGTTGTACGGGTCAACAACTGCCTGCGTAGTCTCTTCATCCGAACAAGAGTACAGCATCACCGTGGCGAGGCACGCAAATGCCGGTAAGTAATGTAAAATCAGCTTCTTCATGGTCAAAAAGATTTTTCTCTAAATAAATACTGTCATAACATCTAATGGCTACAAAGTTAATCATTTTTTTGTAAAAACAAATAAAAAAGAGGAAAAACGTATAATTTTTTTACACGCTGGTAGTTTAGAATGTATAGGCGTAAATCAAAAAACACTGTTAAAATCTGAAGTAATTGATGAAAAGTTCTTTTTTTTCGATAAAAACTAATACCTTTGCATGTGTAAATACTAATAACAGTACATTGGTATAAACTAATACCAATGTATATTGTAAAAACTAATAGTGTCACAAAGCATAAATACGAATGGCAAGCATACAAGAGAAACTGGCAGATTCTTTGAGTGTTCTGAAGCAATATCAAGACACTCACCAGAACAGTATTATCCAAGGCCTTAAAACTTTGGGGGAGGTTCATTCAAAACGCCTGATACAAAATGGCTACCTTGAACAGATCATCAAAGGATGGTATATGCCCACCATGCCTGGCCTGGAAGGGGATACTACAGTCTGGTATGCCTCTTATTGGCATTTTGTTGTAGCCTATGCTAACAATAGGTTTGGTGACGACTGGTGTCTTACACCTGAGGAATCATTAGATTTCTATGCAGGAGAGACAGTTGCTCCGCATCAGTTGATTCTGCGTTCAACGAAAGCCTGCAATAATATCATCCAACTGAAACATGGTGACTCATTGTTGGACATCACAGCCTCGATGCCAAGACAGATGTATATTGAACCAAGATATGGTTTAAGATTGTACACTCTACCCGAAGCTTTGGCATTTTGTACTCCCGCGTACTTCAAGAAAAGTGCAGTAAATGCACGTACATGTCTTTTGATGGTTGATAGTGCTGATGAAATACTAAGGGAAGTTGCAGATGAAGGAAACTCATCCAGGGCTTCAAGACTGGTTGGCGCTTTTCGCAATGTGGGACGTGAAGAAGTGTCACAGAGAATCCTGGACTATATGTTAAGAATGGGTCATAATATGCGTCCAGAGGATCCTTTTGAGGATAAATTAGAAAGCACATTTGCAAATGGTCGTATCATTTCTCCATATGCAATACGCATACGCCTGATGTGGAAGAAGATGAAAGAACAGATTCTTGCGTTATATCCCAAACCGGCAAATTCGACATTGTCTTTGGAGGAGATTCTTGGTAACATGGACGAGAACTATGTTAGAGACTCCTATCACTCCTTGTCTATCGAGGGCTACAGAGTTACAGAGGGTCTTATAGAACGAGTACGCTCTGGCGAATGGAATCCGAAGGATGATAAGTCTGATGCAGAACGTAAGAACGCATTAGCTGCACGAGGGTATTACCAAGCATTCTTGCAAGTTAAGGAAAGTGTCAAGAAAATATTTCAGAATGGCAATGCAGGAGAAATCGCCGGACGTGATTTTGAAAATTGGCACTTTGAGATGTTTCAGCCTTGTATCGTAGCAGGTCTCATCAAACCATCAGACCTGATTGGATATAGAACAGGACAGGTTTACATTCGTGGTTCTAAGCATACACCACTTTCTCCTGATGCTGTCAGGGACGCAATGCCTGTACTCGTTGAACTGATGAAAGAAGAGGAGAATGCTATGTTAAGAGCCATTTTAGGGCACTTCTTCTTCGTTTACATCCACCCTTACATGGATGGAAACGGAAGAACCGCACGATTCCTGATGAATGTAATGTTGGTCACCGCCGGTTACCCTTGGAGAATCATTGCTGTTGAAGAACGCGCTACATACATGGCTGCACTTGAAAAAGCAAGCATCGAGGGGGATATTACTGATTTTGCAAAGATTATCCTTCCGTAATTTATAGAACCCAGC
>JAEEHW010000063.1 GCA_016281055.1 Prevotella sp. | reverse complement strand
TGAAAATGGCAAAAGGTATTTTGGCATATCAAAAAAGGATTTGCCAGAAACGGATTCTATTCATTTGAAGTATAGTCCTTCTGACAGGTCAGTTTCTTGGAGTCCCCAAGAAATAATTTCTCACGTTGTTGAATTGACAAAATTTTATTGTGGAGGATAGGCTATGATGGAGTGGATAAATGAAAATTCTGGTTTGCTATCATTGGTTGCCGCAATAGCTGCGGTCGCTGGTATCTTTGTGCCTTTTATTATTCGTTGGCTTGATAAGAAGGAGAAAAGACAAGAACTTCTTGAAGAATACGATATAAGGAAAAGCATGGATATTTTCCCTATGAGTCACGAAGAAAGGGAATTCTATGCACAGCGAGAAATCCTGAAAAATAAATTAAAGAAAATAAAGAAGTTGGACAAGGAATGAGTATGAGTAAAGAAATATCACCATGGGGCTTCCTTCCTGAAGGATGGAAAGTTTCAACAATTGATGCGGAAAAAACACAATTGTTTGATTATGTTGCAAACGGAAGTTTTGCATCACTTGCAGAAAATGTTCAATACAAACAGGAAGAAGACTTTGCTGTACTTATTAGACTTGTTGATTACAACAATGATTTCAAAGATAATTTTGTCTATATAACTGAACATGCTTACAATTTTTTAGGCAAGAGCAAATTATTTGGTGGTGAGATTATTATCTCAAATGTTGGAGCTAATGTAGGAACTGTATTTAAGGCTCCATACTTAAAAAAACCAATGAGTTTGGCACCCAATGCTATATGTGTAAAACTTAAAGGTAACAACGAATTTTATTATTATTGGTTCAAGAGTAGAATTGGTCAGTATTTGTTAAATTCACTTGTGTCTGGTAGTGCACAACCTAAATTTAACAAGACCCACTTTAAGTCAATGCCTATACCTGTTCCTCCAATAGAAGAACAGCAGGAAATCGCTTCCATCCTTTCTTCTCTCGACGACAAGATAGCTGTGAACAAAAAGATTTGCGAGAATCTTGAAGCTCAGGCTCAGGCTTTATTTAAGCATTGGTTCATAGACTTCGCCCCATTCAAAAACGGAAAATTCGTAGAGTCAGAACTCGGAATGATTCCTGAAGGATGGAGAGTGGGAAGGCTTACTGAAATTGCTGAATATATGAATGGCCTTGCAATGCAAAAGTTTCCACCTTTATCTGCTGATGATGCAATTCCTGTGTTAAAAATTAAGGAATTGGGACAATCTCAGTGTGATAATAATAGCGATAAATGCTCAAAACAAATTAAACCAGAATATATCATAAAAAATGGTGATGTTGTGTTTTCTTGGTCAGGAACTTTGATGGTTGATATTTGGTGTGGTGGTATATGTGGTCTTAATCAACACTTATTCAAAGTAACATCAGATAACTATCCGAAATGGTTCTTTTTTAGATGGACGAAACATCACCTCTCTGAATTTATTCGAATAGCAAAAGATAAGGCTGTGACAATGGGGCATATTAAAAGAGGAGATTTGGAAAAGGCTTTTGTAGTGATTCCAGATAGAAACACTCTTGATAAAATGTCAGAAGTAATGGAGAATATACATAATCAAATTATCAACACTCGATTAGAATCCTCTCGCCTCTCCGCCCTTCGTGACACCCTTCTTCCGAAACTGATGTCGGGGGAGATAAAAGTATAAGAATTATGCCTGATCCAAAGAATATCAACCTGAAGCGATATGATGACGGTACACCGAGCATCATGCGGAAAACGACGGTATATACCAAACTGCACTTCTACCGTAAGAGTGATGTGCTGGTGCAGTTGACTAAGGTATTCTGCGAGCGCTTCCTGCCTAAGTATGGCGACCGCACCGTTGACCAGATGGTGCAGGCGGCCCGCAGCGTAAAGCAGAACATAGCCGAGGGCCTCACCGACGGACAGACCTCGTTTGAGACGGAGATAAAACTGCTGGGCATAGCCAAAGGCAGTAACCAGGAATTGCTGGAAGACTATCACGACTACCTGAAACAGCATAGGCTGAACGACTGGTCGAAGGCAGAACAGTTGCGCCAACGCTATGACAAGCTGTTAGCATATTGCCGCACACACAACGACCTGGCAGACTATGAGCGCTTCTTCTACCAATGGACCGACGAGGAGATGGCAAACACCGCCATCAGCCTCTGCCACATGGTTGACAAGGCTATGTCAACCTTCATGGAGAAGCGCGACCGCGAATTTGTGGAAGAGGGTGGCGTGCGTGAACGCATGACAGCCGCCCGCCTCGACATGCGAGGTACGCAGAAGCAAATCATTGCCAGGCAAGAGCAAGAGATAACCGCCCTGAAAGCCCGCATCGCCTCGCTTGAACGCGAGATAGCAGTGCTGAGAGGGGGAGGGGCTGGTGAGACTAGAGGGACTGGAGGTTCTGGAGGTTCTAGAGATTCTGGAGGTTCTAGAGGTTCTGGAGATTCTAGAGAAACTGGAGAAATAGAAAATAAAAAATAATCACTATGGCAACAGACATTTTTTCTGAGAACACTTACGAGCAGGCATTGATGGCCTTGTTCCGGGAGTTGGGATACAACAAGAAGTATGGTCCCGACATTGAGCGTGATTACAGCAACCCTGTGCTGGACGATGTGTTGCAGGAGGCACTGCAACGCATTAACCCTGCATTGCCCCTTGTTGCCATAGACGATGCAGTGAAGAAGCTGCACCAGATAGAAGGCGCATCGCTGTATGAGTGTAACTTCAAGTTCACGCAGATGCTGCAGTATGGCATAGAGGTGACATACAACGGCGCTGCATACCCCGATGCCAACGAAGAAGACTCAGGCATGGCACACGAGGACCTTGCATATTACGGCAGGGACAACGAACGCATAGAGACACAGCAGGGACAGAAGACAAGGATAGTAAGGCTGATAGACTTTGACAATCCGGGGAATAACGACTTCATGGTGGTAAACCAATATACGGTGCAGGAACTTGACACCAAGCGCCCCGACATCGTGGTGTTCGTGAACGGACTGCCGCTGGTGGTCATAGAACTGAAATCGCCCAGCAGGGAAGACACCGATGCCAGCGAGGCATACCTGCAGCTAAGGAACTACCAGAAATACATCCCCTCCTTATTTATATATAACGCCTTCAACGTGATGAGCGACATGGCGCTGACGAAGATAGGCACGGTGACTGCCAAGGAAGACCGCTATATGGAGTGGAAACAGCCTACGGGCGAGGTGGCAGACTATGACACAGCCTTCAAGTCGGTGTTTACGCCAGACACGCTGCTCAACCTGCTGAAGAACTATATGCTCTTTGACGTGCGAGAGGGCGGCTATGCCAAGATACTGGCAGGCTACCACCAGTATTACGCTGTGGAGAAAGCCGCCGTGAGGACGGAAGAAGCCGTAAGGGGCGACGGCAAGATAGGCGTGTTCTGGCATACGCAAGGCTCGGGCAAGAGCCTCTCGATGGTGTTCCTGGCACATCACCCCAAGGTGCAGCAGATGAACCCCACCATAGTGGTGATAACAGACCGCAACGACCTTGACGAACAGCTGTACGGGCAGTTCTCACGCACCGTTGACTTCCTGCGCCAGCGCGCGGTGCAGTGTACCAGCAGAAATGCCGAAGGCGACGACACCTCGCTGAAGACATTGCTCAAGAACCGCAATTCAGGCGGCATCATCTTCACCACCATGCAGAAGTTTGACGACTGGGACGGTGCGCTGTCAGAGCGCCAGAACATCATAGTGATGACCGATGAGGCCCACCGTGGGCAGTATGGCATGGAAGAGAAGATAGACACCGAAGGCAACGTGCATATAGGTGCGGCACGCAAGATACGCAACTCGCTGCCCCATGCCTCATACATAGGATTCACAGGTACGCCGATATCAGACAAGGACAGGGACACACGCGAGGTGTTCGGCGATGACATCGACGTATATGACATGACGCAGGCGGTGAATGACGGTGCTACGCGCCCGGTGTATTACGAAAGCCGCGTGATAAAGCTGAAGCTCGATGACGAGATACTCGCCAAGATAGACGCCGAGTATGACAAACTGAGAGACGAAGGAGCAACAGAGGCAGACCTTGAGGAAAACAAGAAAGAGATGTCGCACATGGATGCCCTGCTGGGCAACGACGTGACCGTCAACGACCTCGTGACAGACATCATAGACCACTATGAGAAAAACCGCCAGTACGTATGCTGCGGCAAGGCAATGATAGTGGCATACTCCCGTCCGATAGCCATGAAGATATACCGCCGCATACTTGAACTGCGCCCCGACTGGACAGAGAAGGTGAAGGTGGTGATGACCAGCGGCAACCAAGACCCGGAGGAATGGGCAGACATCATAGGTGGCAAGGCATACAAGAAAGAGCTTGCCAAGAAATTCAAGGATGAGGACGACCCGATGAAGATAGCCATCGTGGTGGATATGTGGCTTACGGGCTTTGACGTGCCGTCGCTTGCCACGATGTATGTATATAAGCCGATGAAGGAACACAACTTGATGCAAGCCATTGCCAGGGTGAACAGAGTATTCCCGGAGAAGGCAGGCGGACTGATAGTGGACTATGTGGGTATAGCCTCGGCACTGAAAGACGCCATGAAACGCTATACCAAGCGCGACCGCGACAACTACGGCAACAACGACATCAAGGAAAAGGCATACTCGGAGTTTACGGAGCAACTGGAGATATGCCGTGACCTTTTCCATGGCTATGACTACAGCAATTTGCTCTCTGAGCGAACAATGGCTGCACTCGGCAAAGAAAGCAAGCTCTCTTTGCTCTCTTTGGCACAATGCTTCCACCACGGAAAGCCAGAAGAGCGCGCCATGCTGATAAAAGGCGGTGTGAACTTCATGATAGCGCCGGGAAAGGCAGAAGACTGCAAGGCATTCATAAAGAGTGCCTCGCTGTTGCGCCAGGCAGTTACCCTCTGCCGCTCGTTGCTGACAGAGGAAGAACGCTTTGAGGAAAGTTTCATGGAGTCGGTGCGCATCCTTATAATACGACTGCAGAACCCCGGCAAGATATCAAAGAGGGAGATAAACAAGCGCATAGTAACCCTGATAGAACAAAGTGTGCAGAGCGACGGCGTGGTAAACCTCTTCGATGAGAAGGCAGAGTTCTCACTCTTCGACGAGAAATTCATGGAAGAGGTAAGGAAGATGAAGGAAAAGAACCTTGCCGCCAAACTGCTGGAAGACCTGCTGCGCGGCAGGGTGCGTGCAATGATACGCTCGAACATCGTCACAGGCGAGTTGTTCAGTGAGAGATTCAGCAAGACGCTAAACCGCTATGTCAACGGTATGATTACCAACGAAGAGGTGATACAGGAACTCCTGAAACTGGCTCAGGAAATGATGACGGCAGAGCAGCAGGGCAACGACCTCGGACTGTCAAACGAAGAAAAAGCCTTCTATGACGCCCTGACACGTCCGCAGGCAGTGAAAGACTTCTATTCCAATGACCAGTTGGTGGCGATGACAAAAGAGCTGACCGACATGCTCAGGAAAAACCGCACCATAGACTGGAATCGCAGGGAGGCAGAGCGTGCCAATATGCGCCGACTGGTGAAACGACTGCTGAAGCAGTATAAATATCCGCCAGAGGAAGCAGAAGATGCCATGAACATCGTATTGAAACAATGCGAGCAGTGGACTGAGAACCAAGAATAGAAATAGGAATAACAAAAAAAGGATGTGCCGGTAAAGGCACATCCTTTTTACTTGTTGGGGAGTGTAAGGGAAATGAAAGGGGAGTGATAGAGGAGTGATAGGGACATTACGTTCGCATATTCATCAGTCAAATACATTTGTCCTTATCACTCCTCTATCACTCCCCTTCTACTCCTCTATCACTCCTAAAAAGAAATTATTCTTCTCCTGTTCCTTTTATAGCCTCCCTGACCTTTGCTTCCAGTTCTTCGCACAACTCTGGGTTGTCCTTCAGTAACTTCAGTACGGCGTCGCGGCCCTGCGCAAGGCGGGTCTCACCGTAAGAGAACCATGAGCCAGACTTCTTAACTATGTCGTTATCTACGGCAATGTCAAGAATCTCACCGACCTTGGAGATGCCCTCGCCAAACATGATGTCGAACTCGCACTTGCGGAACGGAGGTGCCACCTTGTTCTTTACTATCTTCACCTTGGTGAGTTTGCCGAGCACTTCTTCACCATCCTTGATGGCAGTGGAAGGACGCACGTCAATGCGGACAGAAGAATAGAACTTCAGGGCGTTACCGCCAGTGGTGGTCTCAGGGTTGCCGAACATTACGCCGATCTTCTCGCGCAGCTGGTTGATGAAGATGCAAGCGGTGTTGGTCTTTGAGATGGTTGATGTCATCTTACGGAGAGCCTGTGACATCAGACGGGCCTGCAAGCCGACCTTGTTGTCGCCCATGTCGCCCTCAATCTCAGCCTTCGGAGTGAGAGCAGCCACAGAGTCAACCACAATGATATCGACCGCAGCACTCGAGATAAGCTGGTCGGCAATCTGCAATGCCTGTTCGCCGTTGTCGGGCTGCGATATCAGCAGGTTGTCAATATCCACGCCAAGGTTCTTGGCATAGAAACTGTCGAAGGCATGCTCAGCATCGATGAAGGCGGCAATGCCACCAAGTTTCTGCGCCTCGGCAATGGCATGCAGGGCAAGAGTAGTCTTACCTGATGACTCCGGACCGAATATCTCGATAATCCTGCCGCGCGGATAACCGCCAACGCCAAGAGCAAGGTCAAGTCCGAGTGAACCGGTAGGTATCACATCCACCTTCTCCACGTTCTCGTCACCGAGTTTCATGATGGATCCCTTGCCGAAATCCTTTTCTATCTTTTGCATGGCAGCCTGAAGCGCTTTGAGCTTCGCCGCCTTTTCGTTTATTTCCTCAGCCATAATATAAAGTTATGAGTTATGTATAAATTAAAAATTATTTTAGTTTCGCTTTTGCTCAACTTCTGGAGTTAAAGGGAGTTAGAGGGAGTTAAAGGTAGATAAAGGACAATACGAATTGCCTGTTAACAAGCAAAACGCATGTATTCTATCTTCTTAACTACTTAGCAAGTTTTATTTACAAAAGTTGAGTAAATTATGAATTATGCATTATGAATTGTGCATTATGAATTGTGCATTGTGCATTATGAATTGTGCATTGTGCATTATGCATTGTGCATTGAATCAAAGTTCAAGGTCTCCGCCGAACACCTCAACCCAAGGCAGTCCCTGCTTGTTGAGCTGTTCCATGAATGGATCTGGGTCGAAGTCCTCAACGTTCCATACTCCCGGCTTCTTCCACAGTCCCTTGAAGAACATCATAGAGCCAATCATGGCAGGCACGCCCGTAGTGTAAGAGACACCCTGCATGCCAGTCTCCTCGTAAGCCTCCTGGTGCTTGCAGTTGTTATAGACATAGTATGTCTGTTCCTTGCCGTCCTTGAGTCCGCGGATGCGACAGCCGATGCTTGTCTCGCCGTCATAGTTCTCGCCAAGGTCCTGAGGATTGGGCAGCACAGCCTTGAGGAACTGCAGAGGCACAATCTTCACCTTCACCTTCTTACCGCTGCCGTCAGCCAGCGGAGCCTCGTATTCCATTTCGTCGATACGCGACATTCCAAGGTTCTGTATGCAGTCGAGATAGGTAAGATACTGCTGACCGAAGGTCATCCAGAAACGAGCCTGCTTGATGGTAGGATAGTTCTTGACAAGCGACTCCAGTTCCTCGTGGTGCATCAGATAAGACTCGCGGGGACCGATGTTAGGATAAGTCAGTGCCTTATGAACCTCAAGAGGCTCGGTTTCAATCCATTCGCCGTCCTTATAATAAAGGCCCTTCTGCGTAATCTCGCGGATGTTAATCTCAGGGTTGAAGTTAGTTGCGAAAGCCTTGTGGTGGTTGCCGGCGTTGCAGTCTACGATGTCAAGATATTGAATCTCGTCGAAGTGGTGCTTTGCAGCGTATGCGGTATATACGCCAGACACGCCTGGGTCGAAGCCGCATCCTAGTATGGCGGTGAGTCCGGCATCCTCAAAGCGCTGCTTGTAAGCCCACTGCCATGAATACTCAAAGTGAGCCTCATCCTTCGGTTCGTAGTTTGCCGTATCGATATAGTTCACCCCACATGCCAGACAAGCATCCATAATGGTGAGGTCCTGATAAGGCAATGCCAGATTCAGGCACAGTTCCGGCTTGAAGTCATTGAACAGAGCCTTCAGCTGCTCCACGTCATCCGCATCAACCTGCGCTGTGCTGATAGACATCTTCTTGCCTATGCCCTTGTCATTGATTGCCTTCACTATGGCATCACATTTCTCCTTGCGACGGCTTGCTATCATGAAATCAGTAAACACGTCATCATTCTGCGCTATCTTATGCGCGGCAACGGTGGCGACGCCACCTGCACCAATCATCAGTATTCTTGCCATTTTTCTATATCATTTTTTTTCATCCTGCTTCTGCTGCGCCTTTATTGCCGCAGCATTAGCCTTCATTGCATTTTCCTTACGGTGGAAGCCCATACGCTGACCGTGATTCATGAGTATGAGCGAGTCTTCGTCCATATATACGAAGTCGAGCGTGTCGAGAGTAATCTTAGGCTTTGCCGACTTTTCATTTTCTGAAAGCGGCATCATGCGCTCTGTAGAGGCGAGCAGCAGACGACCATTGAGCATATACCATTTCCTGTAGTTTTTCACCTTCGGATATTGCACTGGCGAATCGTCCTCCAAAGATGTGGCACGCCTAATACGACCAACAGCCTGCGCATTGTGGCTGCGCTTCAGTGTAAAGCCATATTCTCTTGGTACGAAATAGGTTCGTTTAACAGAATCAGGCATATCCTCCACCATGCGCTTCTGCATGCGACGGCTCATGTTCTGCAAGTCTTTCATAACCGGCAATACAGGATAAGTCCATGTACCTTTCAGTTGGTCAAGGTTGATTACGAAAGTCGCCTCGGTGGTATCTTCCGGATTCACCAAGATGCCTATCCAGTCGCCAATCTGCGGTTTTCCGATTATACGTCCTTCACGTTTGGCGTCTATACAACTGTATGTCACCGGATCACCGCCAAACAGCCATATCACGACAACAGAATCAGACGAACCATCGCACGACAAACCATACAACATAGAATCACCCTTTACCTCTACCTCGATTTCTTGATTCATCAGTGTATCGTCATTGTCAGAACCTATCTGACTGCGGCGTTTACAACTGTTCATTGCCAACACCACAGCCAATACAAGCATGATTGAAAATATGAAGTCTTTCTTTTGCATATCCTATTATAATGCAAAGGTACGGATATTTTTCTAATTCACAAAAATATTACAGGACTTTTTAGCATATCTTATGCGACCCCTGACCTATGACCACATCATACACCTTGGGTTCATGACCATACTTAGCACAGAATTTCTCTTTAGCCGTAGAAACGAATGTGTCATATAGTCCTTCCTTGACAAGGTTAATGGTGCAGCCACCGAAACCTCCACCCATAATACGTGAGCCGGTAACGCCACATTCTTTTGCTATGTCATTAAGGAAATCAAGTTCCTCGCAACTAACCTCATAGTCTTTTGACAATCCCTGATGAGTAGCATACATCAACTGACCTACTTTCTCATAGTCACCAGCAACAAGAGCATCGCACACTCCAAGCACCCTATCCTTTTCTCCAAGAACGAACTTGGCACGCTGCATATCTTCAGCACTGATGTCATTCTTAACCTCATCGAGATCCTCCCATGAACAATCACGAAGTGTCTGCACACTGCGGTCCGGATGTTTCTCCTGAACAGCCTTGGCCACACGCTCACACGAATTGCGACGGTCATTATATGGCGAACCAGCCAACTCATGTTTTACGCAGGAATTAAGCAACACCAGTTTGTAGCCTTCTGGATTAAATGGGAAATACTCAAATTCACGACTGTTGCAGTCAAGACGCATCAGTTTACCTTCTTGTCCGAACACGCTGGCAAACTGATCCATGATACCACAATTACAACCTATATATTTATGTTCGGTAGCCTGGCCAGCCAATACTATATCCCACTTGCTTATCTTGTTGTCGGCAAAAAGATCGTTAAGTGCGCATCCGAAGCAGCTCTCCATGGCTGCACTCGACGACATACCAGCACCAAGAGGCACATCACCAGCAAAAGCTATGTTGAAGCCCTTCACATCAACGCCCAACAAGCGGAACTCCTGCACCATGCCGTATATAAAACGAGCCCATGTGGCTTTCGGACCATCAGGATCATCAACATTAAATTCCACCCTGTCTTTCAGGTCAATGGAATAAGCCATCACTTTGTTAGTGCCATTGGGACGTATCTCTGCCATTACGCCCTGTGTAACGGCACCTGGGAATACAAAACCTCCATTATAGTCTGTATGTTCGCCTATAAGATTTATGCGACCAGGAGAGAAATACACATTACCAGTTTTACCATCAAAGTGTTTTATAAAACGACTTCTTACAAATTCTATTTCCATAGTATAAATGTTTAGAGTTAAAAAATCAATGTTAGATGCTTAAATTCATTGTTTAAAGTTCTGCCACAAAGCATCATCAGGCAATGGAGCCTCTATCATTATCAGCTCTTTTGACACAGGATGAACAAATTCCACCTTGCGGGCAAGCAGCGATATACTTCCATCCGGATTGCTTCGCTCTGCACCATATTTCAAATCGCCTTTTATTGGACATCCAATCTTGGCAAGCTGACAACGTATCTGATGATGACGTCCTGTCAACAGTTCCACCTCTATCAATGTATAACGGTCGGTTGAACCTATTACCTTATAGTTCAATATGGCTTTTTTAGAATTAGGGCGCTCTGCATCATAAGCATACGACTTGTTTTGCTTCTCATTGCGTACAAGCCAATGCGTCAACGTACCCTGCTCTACTTCCGGACGTTTTTTTGTCAATGCCCAATAGGTTTTTCTTACTTCGTCGTGTTTGGCAAACATTGCATTTAACCTTGCAAGAGCCTTGGAGGTCTTTGCAAACACCACGACACCACTTACCGGGCGATCAAGTCTATGAACAACGCCAAGGAACACATTCCCCGGCTTGTTGTACTTTTCCTTAATCCACGCTTTGACAATTTCAGAAAGGGGGACATCGCCAGTTTTGTCACCCTGCACGATCTCCCCACTTTCCTTATTAACTATTATTATATGATTATCTTCGTAAAGAACTGTCATTGAATGCAGATTACATATTCATGCCACCGTCAATCTGAATGACCTGACCACTGACATAACTTGACATATCAGAAGCGAGGAAAAGACACACGTTTGCAATGTCTTCCACCTGACCGCCACGACGAAGAGGAATCTTCTTCATCCAGTCTGCACGCACTTCTTCTGGCAACTGTGCTGTCATCGCTGTCTCAATAAAGCCTGGTGCAACGGCATTGGCACGAATACCCTTTGGTCCAAGTTCCTGCGCAATTGACTTCGCAAGACCTATCATACCAGCCTTAGAAGCTGAATAGTTGCACTGTCCTGCATTACCATGCACACCTACAACAGAAGACATATTGATTATAGAACCACCACGCTGACGCAACATGATAGGAGCGCAAGCATGTATAAAATTGAATGCTGATTTCAGATTAACGTTCAATACAGCATCCCACTGTGCTTCACTCATACGCAGCATCAGACCATCTTTCGTGATGCCGGCATTGTTAACGAGTACATCAATGGAACCGAAATCTTCCTTAATCTGCTTGACCACCTTGTCTGTCTCCTCGAAATCAGCAGCATTACCAGCGTAAGCCTTACATGTCACGCCAATAGCTTCTATTTCCTTGCGTGTAGCCTCCAAACCAGCGGCCATATCATCATTAAGAACAAGATCTGTGAACGCGATATTTGCGCCCTCTTGTGCAAACTTCATAGCAACGGCTTTACCAATGCCTCGTGCAGCACCCGTAATGAGAGCTGTCTTTCCTGTTAATAATCCCATTTTTTGAAATATTATTTTTTATAATCTAACATTAATAATCTTTTATTACAATCCGCCTTTTCCCAAAGCGCCATATACGAACTTTGCAACAAGCGGACGACTGGTGATATCAGTCAAACCATGACCCAACCTACCATATATATATGGCACTTCCAGTCCTTTGATACAGTAATGTGTTATATCCGCTACGATATCTACATTTTCTATATCGAACTCTCCCACTTCGTTACCCTCTGTATATACCCTACGGAAGATGGCAATCTCATCGGCATCGAATTTTTTTCTCACCTTCTCCACCATCCAGATATTTCTAAAGAACTCCGCACGCAAATTGCCATTTCTCACAACCGTCTCGCGTATCTGCGAAAGATGGGTGTAAATCAATTCTACAATTTTCTCCTGCGGGCGCATCTTCATGGCTGCTACCTCGTCAAGTTTATCCGACAGACGTTCCAACTCACTTTCTATCACTGCAGAATATATATCTTCCTTGCGACTGAAATATGTATAGAGCGTTCGTCTTCCCTTCCCCGAAGCTGTAGCTATGTCATTCATCGTAGTGCCCTCCAAACCATTTTTTGCAAACAGTTGACGAGCAACATCTATCAGTATTTGTCTCGTTTTTGAAATCGACATCGAGAATAACCTATTACATCCAGTTAATATTATTTGTTATTATGCACACTGCATATTATATGTGCAAAATTAATTATTTTCCTTGACATAGCCAAAGGTTTTTAGAATAATTAACCTTAACTTAACCTTAACTGTCATGATTTATTCAGGCATTCATACCCATGAGGAATTCTTTGTGATTGCTTGAATGTTTCATTACTCCCGTTATGGTGCTCATAGCTTCCTGCGCATTCATGTCAGATATCATCTTGCGCAGTATCCACATCTTCTCTGAGGTGAAGCTGTCAAGCAGCAAATCGTCGCGACGTGTACTTGACTGGATAAGGTTGACCGCCGGGAATATACGTTTGTTGGCCAACTGACGATCAAGCTGCAGTTCAGAGTTTCCTGTACCCTTGAATTCCTCGAATATCACTTCGTCCATCTTCGATCCAGTATCTGTCAGCGCCGTAGCAATAATGGTCAATGAGCCTCCACCCTCTATATTACGAGCAGCACCAAAGAAACGCTTTGGTTTTTGCAGAGCATTTGCATCCACACCACCTGTCAAAACCTTTCCACTGGCAGGTGCCACGGTATTGTAAGCTCGTGCCAAACGAGTAATAGAATCAAGGAATATCACAACATCATGCCCGCACTCCACCAGTCTCTTAGCTTTCTCCAACACCAGTCCTGCTATCTTTACATGACGGTCAGCAGGCTCATCAAACGTCGATGCAATGACCTCTGCATTCACTGTACGCGCCATGTCGGTAACCTCCTCCGGACGCTCATCTATCAGCAGCATCATTATATACGCCTCTGGGTGATTGGCAGCAATTGCATTGGCAATGTCTTTCATAAGCATTGTCTTACCCGTTTTTGGCTGCGCCACGATAAGCGAACGCTGTCCTTTTCCGATAGGCGAGAACAGATCTACTATCCTTGTGGACAGGTTTGTCGTACCAGGGTCGCCACACAAATCAAATTTCTCATCAGGGAACAACGGTGTAAGGTTTTCAAAGGATATACGGTCACGCACATCAAGCGGATTGCGTCCATTCACCTTTGTAATACTGCTCATAGTAAAATATTTCTCTCCGCTGTGTGGCGGTCTCACCTTACATTCAACCACGTCACCAGTCTTGAGCGAATACTGTTTTATCTGTTGCACATTGAGGTGGACATCATCCGGCGATGACAAATAGTTGTAGTCACTTGAACGCAGAAATCCATACCCATCCGGCATTATCTCGAGCAAGCCATTGGCAGTGATGATGTCATTGAAGTCAACGGCGCTGTCTTCTTCTGTATCTTCTTCCACATCACCAATGACATCATCATTCGCTACTTGCGGATTGTCAAACATATCATAATATGGTATTGCTCCATTATCCTCAACGGGTATGTCTTCAACTATAATAAAGTCAGTGCCATCGTTAGGGTCGCCTTCCCACACACCCTCCGCATGTGAGGTGTTTACCTTGTTCTGCAATTGTTCCAACAGGTTCGTCGTTTCCTCATCACCACCTTCCTGTTTCTGGTACATTTCTTCTGGCACCGCACCATCAAGAGCACCTTCTGGAGCCTCCTCTTCGAAATTTATCGTCTGTTGCTCTGGCACAGAGGGTCTTTCTTCTGCAAACTCCTCCGATTGTGCATCCTGCGATTTCATTGCCAAAGCGGCAGCGGCAGCGGCAGCAGCGGCCATTATATCTTCTTTGCTCTTACGTCCACGCTTACGCTTTACCGGTGCTTCAGCCTCTACGGTTTCCTCTGTCTTCTCAACAGTTTCTTGAGCATCTTGAACATCCTGTGTTTCTTCCACCTGTTCGGGTTCTGCAACGACAGCGGTTTCTTCTGCCACCTCCTCTGCAGCGGTGGCAGCGGCAGCAGCAGCTTCTGCTTCCTTCTCAGCTTTTGTCTTACGCGTGCGCTTTTTCTTTGGCTGGTCCAAGTTCTCACCCTTATCACCAGTCACACTATACACGTGGTCAGACACTTCTTTCTTCGTTATACGCGTTCTTTTCTTCTGTGGCTCGACAGATGCGCCTTCCGCCAACAGTTCTTCATTATTCTCCATAAAATGTATTTTGAAATAACGGGGTTTCTCACTGCTCAGGATTGGCATAAGAATTTATTGAGAAACGTCCCTCTCTGATGTATTATGGTACAAAGTTAATACTTTTTTTTCAACCAACAACACATCAACCAACCTCTATCTGCTATTTTAATTTTATTTAACCAAAGTTTTATACCTTATTTTGCAAATTCAAATAAATAATCGTAACTTTGCACGGAAAAGCTTTTACCAACAAATGACGAAAAAAAAGACAAGAAGCAAGCAGTCACCTGTAAATTACAAAAAAGCCATGGGCTTTGATTCTATGTTTGCCAACGAGAAGACTAACTTCACCGTTGGTGTTACGGTGTTCATGCTGGCCGTTTACATAATTATCTGTTTCTGCTCTTATTTCAACACCGCCGCCGCTGACCAGAGCTTGGTCATGCACCCTTTGGCTGGTGATTTGGTTAACTCTGGCAGAGAGTTTCACAACTACTGTGGCTCATACGGAGCATACATTTCCCATTTCTTCATTTATTCATGCTTTGGCTTTGCGGCATTCATGATTCCGCTTTTCCTTCTGGCATGTGCAATGAGCCTAATGGGGATATACAAACTGAATCTCTGGAAATGGTTTTTCTGCATGATGCTTGTAATGATATGGTGCAGCATAGCCTTTGCAAAGTTTCTCGCTCCATTACTGTCGGACATGGTGTTCAACGCTGGAGGTGGACATGGCGCTTTCGTCTGCCAGTCTTTGGAGAACATGATTGGTCCTCCCGGACTTACTGCAATTCTCGGACTTACCGCTATATTCTTCTTGACATACCTGTCGTATGACACTATTATCATCATCCGCAAGATGCTGAACCCCATCGGGTATCTGACAAGGAAGGTGAAATTCTCATTGGCAAACGCAGGAGATGACAACACCGTATTGCAACCAGATCAGTCAGCGAACCTCAAACCTGAAGACAATCTGGTATCTACACCTACAGAGACAGTCACAACCACTACAGAGCATGTCACCAACACCGAGGCCAAGCCAGAAGCGCCTGTTGACAACGCCCCACAGTCTACACCTTCTGAGGAGGGCATCGGACTTGAAATAGAACAGGGAACGATAGAGGAAAGTGCAGGCGGCAGCATCATGGCAGATGACAAGATACTGTCACCATACGATCCGAAAGCCACTTTATCACGCTACCAATATCCTACTCTTGGATTGCTTCGCAAGTCTGACAACGACAACGTGGCTATTGACATGGACGAACAGACCGCCAACAAGAACCGCATCGTTGAGGTTCTGGGGAACTTCGGAGTGCAGGTGTCAAGTATCAAAGCTACTGTCGGACCAACTATTACTTTGTATGAGATAACACTTGCCCCTGGCATCAAGATAAGCAGAGTACGCTCACTGGAGGATGACATTGCACTGTCGCTTGCCGCCCTTGGAATACGTATCATCGCACCGATCCCTGGCAAAGGCACGATAGGCATTGAGGTACCTAATGCCAATCCGCAGATTGTCAGCATGGAGTCCATCCTTAACTCGAAAAAGTTCAAGGAGTCTAAGATGGCTTTGCCATTAGCATTGGGCAAGACAATCTCCAACGAGATATTCATGGTCGATCTCGCCAAGATTCCACATCTGCTCGTGGCTGGTGCAACAGGTCAGGGTAAATCTGTCGGCCTTAACGCCATCATTACCTCCTTATTATATAAGAAGCACCCTGCCGAACTGAAATTCGTTCTCGTTGACCCGAAGATGGTGGAATTCTCCATATACAAACCTCTGCTGAATCATTTCCTTGCACAGATTCCACCAGAGAGCGATGCCGACGAACCAATCATCACCGACGTGACGAAAGTCGTCAAGACTCTGAACTCGGTTTGTCAGGAGATGGACGACCGTTACAATCTCTTGAAATTTGCCAACGTGCGCAAACTTGAGGAATACAACGAGAAATTCATCAACCACCAGTTGAATCCGGAGAATGGTCATCGTTACTTGCCATATATTGTAGTAATCATCGACGAGTATGGCGACCTCATAATGACCGCCGGCAAAGAAATAGAATTACCTATAGCCCGTATTGCTCAGAAGGCTCGTGCCGTAGGCATACACATGATTATCGCTACACAGCGCCCGACGGTAAACATCATCACTGGTACCATCAAAGCCAACTTCCCCGGACGTATGGCATTCAAGGTTATGTCGCAGACTGACTCCAAGACCATTCTCGACAGCAGTGGCGCCAACCAGCTCATAGGCAAGGGCGACATGCTTATCCTCGACAAGGGAACGCCTGTTCGTGTGCAATGCGCATTTGTCGATACACCTGAGGTAATAGCCATCAATGAGTTTATTGCTCAACAACCAGGATATGACGGACCATTCGAATTACCAGAACCTGTAAGCGAAGACGGAGGCGTAGGAGGTAGCGCTGAAGACCTGTCTAATCTTGACTCTCTCTTTGCAGAGGCTTCCAAACTCATTGTATCCACCCAACAGGGTTCCACTTCTCTCATTCAGAGAAAATTCGCCATCGGCTACAACCGTGCGGGCCGACTGATGGATCAGCTCGAGAAAGCAGGTGTCGTGGGCCAAGCACACGGTTCCAAACCACGTGAAGTTCTCATACAAGACGAGAACACCCTGATATCGTTACTCAACACCCTGGGAGCGGCATAGGTGAAAGGTGAAAGGTGAAAAGTGAATATAAATATAGAAACGTTTTCAACATGAAAAAAATACTTTTATATATAATCGCGGCATTTTGTACTCTCTCGGCATCCGCCGACAATACCGCAGAAGCACGCCGCATACTTGACAAAGCAGCTGCGAAGGTCAGCATCAAGTCTGGAGCGACAGCCAATTTCTCTATCTCCGGCGGCAAGATTGGCACACAGTCAGGAACTATATCCATCAAGGGTAACAAATTCTGTGCTCGCACTGCCAGTGCCATAATGTGGTACAATGGCAAGACACAGTGGGTTTACAACAAGAAGAGTGACGAGGTAAACGTTTCGTCTCCTTCTGCATCTCAACAACAGCAGATGAACCCTTACACGTTCCTCTCTCTTTACAAGAAAGGCTATACCATGTCACTGACAAATGCTGCCAGTGGCTATCAGGTGCATCTCACCGGCAAGGGTAAATCTATCAGTGAAATGTATGTCCTCGTTGACAAATCATACAACATCAAACAGGTGAAGATGAAACAGCGCAACGGCTGGACAACAATCAACATCTCTAATTTCAAAGCCACCTCCATCAGTGATGCCGCCTTCTCTTTCAATGCGAAGGACTATCCAAAGGCGGAGGTCATAGACCTTAGATAGACAGTTGCAACCTTTCAAAGTACACATTCTTGGATGTGGCTCGGCACTGCCGACGGCCCACCATAACCCCTCGTCTCAGATAGTGGAGATAAGGGGAAAATTCTTCATGATTGATTGCGGCGAAGGTACCCAAGGCCAAGTGCGACGCTCACATGTCAATTTTTCAAAACTGCAGGCCATATTCATCAGCCACATACACGGTGACCATGTATTGGGACTTATTGCCATGATAAGCACTTTCGGCCTGCAAGGCCGCACTGCCCCACTCCACGTATATGCCCCTAAAGCATACGAGCCACTGTTCCATGCGGAAATGCAGATGTTCTGCTCCACTATCGACTATCAAGTCATATTCCATCCTGTTGACACCACCCTGCGACAAGTGATATTCGAGGATCGTTCTCTCACCGTCGAGACCATTCCCCTGCGCCATCGTATGCCGTGCTCAGGATTCTTGTTCAAGGAGAAAACAGGCGAACGCCACATCAACCCTAAGGCATTGGAGTTTTACAATGTGCCACGCTCACAAATCAATAATCTGAGGGCCGGACTGGACTGGATATCGCCTGATGGTGAATGCATCCCCAACGACCGTCTGACCACCCCACCCGACCCAGTGCGCTCATACGCCTATTGCTCCGACACACGTTACATGCCATCACTGGGTGAGACTCTAAAGGGTGTCACGGTACTCTATCATGAAGCAACCTACTGTGAGGACATGAAAGACAAAGCCGTAAAATACATGCACTCCACGGCACGCGAGGCAGCACTCACTGCCAAGGCTGCAAACGCAGGCAAACTGTTATTGGGCCACTACAGTCAGAGATATCTTAACGAAAAGCCTTTGCTTAACGAAGCAAAAGCAATATTTGAAAATACATACCTGACCGACGAAAACAAAACATTCGAGATATAGTGGGATTCTTTACCCCCCCACAATAAGAATGTCCCCTGGTTCTCCCAAAAGGAACACCAGGGGACATTTTTATTTTATATCATTTAATATATTGACATTAAAAAAGGGCTCCGCTGAGCCCCAATCTTTGTTAACCTTAAATCTAATACTATGAAAAACACGATGCAAAGTTACATTTTTTTTTTATTGAATGCAATACTTTTCATGTATTTTTATTGTTTATGCATACATTTTTTGACTAAAATCAATGTATCTTATTATAAAGAACATACAGAAACAGCCACAAGCGTATTGCGCGCTTGTGGCTGTTTCTTATATATTCTAACGATTTCAAGGTGTTTACGGCACCATCACGGCACGGCCGTTGATGATGTTCACGCCTCTCTGTACCTTCTGCAGACGCATACCCTGCGTATTGTAGACGGCACTGTCTGTAGAGAATACATTATTCTCCGCATTCACCTCTTCTATACCGGTGGCAAATGTAACTACTTTTGCCTCACCGAAACCACCACGAGAGTTGGCTGCACGGATGGTCAGTTCATCATTGGCAGTTGCCTCAACGTCCATGCTGCTGCCTTCTGTCAGACCAACGAACTCACCGTTTTTGAACAGAGCGTAGGCTATGGCACCGTTGTTGGCAGGAATCCATGAAACGACACCATCCTCATAGGTTGCTGCAGGAGCCTCAACCTGCTTCACTGACTGCTGAGCCTCCGTTGCCCAGTCGCCGAGCACGTTCTCAATAGAATATGTCTCCAGTGCCGAAGCATCAAGGATAGTGTTCATCGCAGTGCCCTTCTTGCTGAAGGTAATGTTGTTGGATGCCGGTGTGATGTCATTGCCGTCAATGTCCTTAGTGCCATACTCGCCGGCTACGCTGTAGTCGCAGTTAATGCCGTTGAGTCCCCAGCGTGTGCCAATCATCTTGGTGCCGCCGTCACTGAGTGTGGTGTTCAGGAATACGCATACGGGATTGTCGCTCCACGCGCGTCCCCAGTCGTATGACGGAGAATCGTTCTGCACGAAGCAGTTGTTGAACACATAGAGTTCTGAGTTGGCAGTGATGTGAGTTGCCTTAACGCTCTCGTTAACGAGTTTCACCTTATTATAATATACCTTACCGTTACCGCAGAGGTAATCCACACAACCGTGCAGCTCGCCACCTTCGAAGTAATAGAGTCCACCGACCTTGTGTGAGTAATAGGTATCTTGGAATGCCATCAGGTTGACATTCTTGCAGATGGTCTTCGTACCCGTGTCATGTAGTGCCGGAGCACGTCCGTCCTTTGAAGGATCGTATGGCAGGTCATTCTTCAGCGTGATGTCCTGCATGTAGAGTTCCTCACTGGTATTCTGCAGCAGGTCAGCCTTGGCAAGACCTTCCATTGACAGCGGCGGACGGTTCATGATGATTGTGTTCTCAGCACTCTGTCCGATGATTGACACGCGCTTGCCGCCGATTGCGGTCTTCACGGTCTCACCAAGGTCGTATGTTCCGTCTGGTACGAATATCTTCATTCCTTCAACGCCCTTTGCCACCTCAATGGCATCAAGCAGACTTGAAGTGTCGCCCTTCTTCACGATAATCCAGTCGCCCTGACGGTCAAAGTTGGTTTCGCTGGTATTGAAGATAGTGATACCGTGGATATACATCTCGCCTCCACAGTTCATGGTCAGCGTCAAAATGCCCGGTTCGCCCTCATAGTCGATTGAGACGATGCCACCGTCACTCTCCGATATGCCTGCAACGCTTACACCGTTGCTAGCATCAATGCTGGTTCCAGAACCATACTTGCAGAGATTAATATTGATTGTAGCCTTCTTGCCTACGAGCAGGTCAACCTTGTCACCGTTCTTGAATGCATAGCCATGCTGTGCATCATGCCAGTAGTAGCTGCCTGATGGGTTGAATGCCTCATGGTCTTCCGGATGGAAGAATTGGTCAGCGAGGTCAAACACATACCTGCGACTGTTGCTCGCTACCTCTATCTCTGTTTCTATGGCATAGAGCTTTGTATCGGCAGTAATCACATCGTCGGTAGTGAATTTTGCACCGAGACTGTTCTGCTTGAACCATCCGCGAGCCTTGTAGCCGTTGCGGAGCGCTGATACATTCTCAATGTCGTATGCAAACTCTCCAATCTTAGAGTCCTTCTCCACAATCTGGGTCTGCAATACGGTAGTGCCGTCAACGGCAATGTAGCTCAGCGTGAAGTCTGGCTTATATACCACGTTCAGCACATAGTCCATCTGTGTCTCACCGGCAAACATCGGGATGGTGACAGTGCAACCTGATTCTTTCTCTTCGTATGTTACAGTACCTATTTCACCGCTTGTAGCTTCGAGGTCTGCAAGAGGATTGACGGCAGAAACCATGGCTTCAGCCTTCGGCAGTTCGAGAGTAGCCTCGTATTCCTCGTCGAACACCTCCTCGACGGTGTAAGTATTGCCGTTCACATTGAACGATGTAAGCACAGGCATATCGGCCTCGGTGCCAGAGAGCGTACCCTCGATGACGATATTGTCAAGTCCGAACTGCTTGGCAGCCTGAAGACTGTAGAGATACAGCAAGAGAGAGTTCTTATCACCTGCTGCCGTAACATCCGTGATATCGTAAGACAGTCTGCTGATGTTAGGTTTAGCATTGTCACGGTTTGGCTTTACTTCTGTGGCAAGTGTTTTCTTACCCGCTGTATTCTCCCAAGCCACGTCAATAAGACCGTTGTCGGTGCCATAGCGTGTTATTTCAAATGACACCTTGGTTGGAGTAAAGGTGAAGCCTGGTTTCGGTACAAACGTAAAGCGCACTGCACTTGGTTCGCCTGCAGAATTAAGTTTATCAGCAGGCTCAAAGCGTGTCTGGTCCACAGTTACAGTATTATTTTCTGCATCTGTCAGTGTCTTCTTGTCCTTCAAAGTCAGATTGCTGCCGTATGTCACCTTGCTGCTCAAGAAGTAGTCGGCATTTGAGAATGTAGCCTTCTGTCCTTCCGTACCCTCATTGAATGGGAACGTGATGGTGACAGCCTCATTGTCAAGTGTTGTCTTCTCTTTCGGAGCATACTGCACTACGGAGAGTGAGTAGAAATAGTTGTTGTCGTTCTGTGACGTCACAGCCACATAACCTGCCTCCACATCACTGAGTTTTGCCTTGTAGGTTGTCTCATTATTCAGTACCTCTGTGCTGTTGCCGATGGTGTAGTATGAATAGCCAGGATAGCCCTTGACGGTAACAAGGTCGCCGGCATTCTTGACAGGAATCTTGAACACGGCACCATTGCGCGCCTGTATGTTGTTGCCGTTGTTGCGGAAGGCCGCACCGTTTGCCTCTACAGTCATCTTCAAGTCGTTCTTCTCTATAGCATCTATCTCACCTGAAGTTGTGCTGCCAGAGAGTGCCATGGTGGCTGCCATTACATCGGAATTGCCAAAGTCCCATGTACCGGTGACATCCTGTGAAACAGGTTCTTCACTACCATCGTCCTCATTCTGTGTCACGCTGATAGAGATGATGTACAGTCCCTTGCTCACGATTTCAACATAGCCCTGCGCTACGTCTGCTGCAGTGGCGGTGTACTTTGTAGTAGCCTCCGTAGCATCGGTGCCGGCGATAGAGTA
>JAEEHW010000062.1 GCA_016281055.1 Prevotella sp. | reverse complement strand
TCCGGCAATGAAGTTATAACCTGAGATGCGAAGTGCCACATCCACGGCAGGGTTGTTATCGAGCATACGCTGCACCTGGTCCATCACCTTCTCCGTCTTCTGCAATGAAGTAGCAGGAGGCGTTGACACGGTTATGAACACTGTACCCGTATCTTCGTCAGGGATAAGTCCTGTCTTTGTCGTCATGGCTTCAACACCCAGTAATACGATGCCGAGGATGACAGCCACGATGGCAATCCATTTTCTGTTTACGATAGCCTCCACACCTTTCTGATACTTCTTCTGAAGTTTGTCGTATGATGCGTTGAAGCCTGTAAAGAAGCGGTCCTTGAAGGTTGTCTTCTTCTCACCCTCACCTTCCTTGTGCGGTTTCAGCAGTATGGCACACAGTGCCGGTGACAATGTCAAGGCGTTGACGGCCGAAATGATAATTGCCACGGCCATGGTGAGACCGAACTCACGGTAGAACGTACCCGTAGTACCGCTCATACATGACACAGGGATAAACACTGCCGACATCACAAGAGTGATGGATATGATGGCGCCGGCTATCTCGTTCATCGCATCGATACTTGCCTTCTTTGCAGAGTGGTAGCCCATGTCGAGCTTGGCATGCACCGCCTCCACTACCACGATGGCGTCATCGACCACGATGGCGATGGCAAGCACAAGTGCCGACAGCGTAAGAAGGTTCAGCGAGAAGCCTATGACCTTCAAGAAGAACATTGTACCTATCAACGACACCGGCACGGCAATCATAGGGATGAGCGTAGAGCGGAAGTCCTGCAGGAAGATGAACACCACGATGAACACCAGTACCAGAGCCTCAAACAGAGTCTTCCATACCTCATGCTGTGAAGCCTCGATAAACTGCGTCACGTCCTGAAGGAACTCTATCTTCATGCCCGGAGGGAAGTTCTTCTGCAGTCGCTCGGCTGTTGCCTTCACGTCATGTGCAATCTGAGAGGCATTAGAGCCGGCACGCTGTGTTACCTGCATCATCACACAGGGGTGACCGTTGATTTTCGTTGACACAGAATAGTACAAGGCACCCATCTCCACCTTTGCCACATCGCTCACGCGAAGCACATGACCCATATCGTCGGTCTTGATTATGATGTTGCCAAACTCCTCCGGCGTCTTCAGACGACCTGTGTACTTCATAGAGTACTCATACTGCATGTCTGACTGCTCACCGAACTTACCAGGGGCAGCCTCAACATTCTGTTCTGCCAATGCCTGGACGATATCAGAAGGCATCAGGTTCAGGTCGTGCATCTTTGCCGGGTCAAGCCAGAGACGCATGGTATAGGTCTTCAGTCCGACAGACTCACACGAACCTATACCGTCGATACGCTTCATCTCAGGTATGACGTTGATGTCGGCGTAGTTGCCGAGGAACTTCTCGTCATAGCGGTCGTCGGGTGACACCAGACCCATGATGAGCACGGTGGATGTCTGTCGTTTCTCGACGGTCACACCGCCCTTTGTCACCTCCGCCGGCAGCAATGCCGAAGCCTGCGACACACGGTTCTGCACATTGACCTGTGCCATGTCGGCATCAGAACCCTGTTCGAAAAGCACTGTAATAGAAGCCGAGCCATCGTTGGTTGCAGAGGATGTCATGTATGTCATGCCCTCCACACCGTTGATTTGTTCCTCCAGCGGAGCCAGCACCGAGTTCTGTACGGTCTGGGCATCAGCACCTGGATAGAATGCACGCACCACGATGGTTGGCGGTGCAATATCTGGATACTGCTCAATAGGCAGTGTCACCAAACCGATGGCACCGAGAATAACGATGACAATCGATATCACGGTAGAGAGCACCGGTCTTTCTATAAATGAATCAAGTTTCATGTCTTTATTTAGTGAAGAGTGAAGAACGAAGAGTGAAGAATTTGAATTGCTTAATACTCATACTCCCCAATGCGACACTCACTACTATGGTTTAATATCTTGTTATTGATAGAGCAAAGTAGAAAAAGGGAGAATTGAAATGTTACTTAAATTCTTCACTCTTCATTCTTCACTCTTCGTTTTCATGATTTCAAGGCTTTTGCCACGGCAAACACGCCGTCGCCCTGTACTTTAGATAGTTCCTCTGCCTTCTTCATCTTCTTGGCATAGTCGGCCTCAGAGATAGGCTTTATCTCCATGCCCTCCTGCAACTGGTTCACGCCATACACAACGATGCGCTCTCCCTTTGCCAGACCAGAGGTTACGATATAGTTCTGACCGTCGTTCTGTGTATCTACGGTGATTTCACTGTACTTCACCTTGTTGTCCTTGCCTACCTTATATACAAAGAACTTGTCCTGTACCTCCACGCAGGCATCCTGCGGAATGATGATGGCACCGGTAGCCTGATAAGGCATGATGATCTTGCCTGAGCCACCCGACTTAATCAGTTTCTGTGGGTTAGGGAATGCTGCTATGAGGCTCACACTGCCCGTTACGGCATCAACAACACCGCTGGCCTTCACCACGCGGCCTTCGCTGCCGTACATCGTGCCGTCAGCCAACTGCAATTTCACAGACGGCATGGCGGCAATGGCTGCCTGCATGCTGCCTTCCTTGCGCACGAGTTCCATCACCTCTTTCTCGTTCAGTGAGAAATAGACGTCAACATTCGAACCGTTGGATATTGTCGTGAATGGCTGCTGCATGGAAGCACTGACAAGTGCGCCCACCTTGTAAGGCAGCGAACCTACAACGCCTGCCGTAGGACTCTTCACCGTGCAGAAACTCAGCTGCTCGCGTGCAGACATCAGTCCAGCCTTGGCCTGACCAAGCGCAGCCTGTGCACTCTCATACTGGTTCTTGCTTGACTGCAACTCATAATCACCGATGACGTTCTTCTCATGCAGTTTCTGTGCATTCTCGTATGTCAGCTTTGCAGTGTTCAACTGGCTCTGTGCCGCTGTCACCGCTGCCTGAGCCTGATTCACTGCCGCACGGTACGTCACGTTGTCTATCTGGAAAAGCACCTGGCCGGCACCCACCTGCTGACCTTCCTTCACATAAACACGGGTGATAAACCCAGATACCTTCGGACGTATCTCCACGTCCTGCATACCCTTGAACGTAGCAGGGTAGGTGGTCTCAAGGTTGGCGTCAGACGCACCGATAGTGCGCACGGCATACTCATTGTCGCCGAAGTCAGGTTTTCCCTGTTGTCCTCCACCACACGAAACCAACAACGCAGCCACAGCTGCGACAGTCATCAGTTTTTTCATCTTCATAAATTATTCTTTTGTTATTGTTATCTTTGCAGTTTGGTGTATCCCAAATACGAAAACTAAATATCATCGTAAAAGTTTCCGAATGCAAATTTACACATTATTCTTTGCATGGCAAAGCACGCAAGTTTATTTTTAATTATATTTAACAAAAGACTTTACATAAATCAAGCCGCCGGACTGTTTCTGTGATTGTTCTATTTCACTACAAAGGGATTTCTCAGGAGTCTGTCATTTCATTTTTAACTGCCGTTTCCTTGCGATAGAAATCACCAACCTCTGTTTTGCTTTCATATACGCCAGAATTTCGGATTATGGTTATATTGTTGTGATACAACAATATACATAGACAGTCGGTATTTTTTCTATCCCGTCCAATGGTAAAAGCATAGCTATTACATTGTAATACGATAGCTTTTACCTTCTGAAAGCATACATATTACCATGTAAAAGCCGTCTGATTAATGCACAATTTTTGCGTATAGCTCATCTTACTCGTTCTATTTGGCCTAATTATGAATTATGCATTATGAATTGTTAATTATTTTAACCTCTATTTTGACACCCAAACCCATGCGCCATTTGTTCACAAATGGGTTGTCGAAAATCTCCAAAACATTTCTTGTTGAAAATGCTATAATATATACAAGGTGATGGTATCAAATAAAAAAGCTGTGCACACTCGAGGTGTGCACAGCTTTTTATATAATGTAAATGTAATTCTTTATTTAGGCTGCTTGCCGATGTAAGCGAGGATACCGCCGTCAACGTAAAGCACGTGACCATTCACAGCATCAGAAGCCTTTGATGCGAGGAACACTGCCGGACCGCCGAGCTCTGATGGGTCGAGCCAACGACCTGCAGGAGTCTTAGCGCAGATGAATGAATCGAACGGATGACGGCTGCCGTCTGGCTGACGCTCACGGAGAGGAGCTGTCTGCGGTGTGGCAATGTAGCCAGGACCAATGCCGTTACACTGTATGTTGTACTCACCATACTCAGAGCAGATGTTGCGTGTGAGCATCTTCAGACCGCCCTTGGCAGCAGCGTATGCAGATACTGTCTCGCGGCCGAGCTCAGACATCATAGAGCAGATGTTGATGATCTTGCCCTCCTTGCGCTCCATCATCTCAGGGATGACAGCGGCAGAGCAGATGTAAGGAGCAACCAGGTCAACGTCGATGACAGCCTGGAACTCAGAACGCTTCATCTCGTGCATAGGGATGCGCTTGATGATACCGGCATTGTTTACGAGGATGTCAATCTGACCAACCTCTTCGTGTATTTTCTTTACGAGTTCACCAACGGCAACCTCGTCGCATACGTTGCAAACATAGCCCTTTACGTTTGTGATGCCAGCCTCTTTGTAGTTGGCAAGACCACGCTCCAGAGCCTCCTGGTTGATGTCGTTGAAGATGATGTTCTTTACTCCGGCAGCAACGAAAGCCTTGGCGATGTTGAAGCCGATGCCGTAAGATGCGCCAGTGATCCACGCATTCTTACCCTCAAGTGAGAAATCTTTTAAACTTGTCATAGTAATAAATTTAATTGTTTTTTATTCTTTCACGTATTCCGCGAAGTCGGTCAAACGCATGTCGCCCTTGCGGCGTAGAGTATCGTGCATGGCGAAGGCAGCCGGCAGGTTGTGGTGTGTCTGGCCACCAGAGGCAAGTTTCACATACTCACGCAGCAGCGGACGGTAGTCCGGGTGTGCGCAGTTCTCAATGATGAGTTGTGCGCGCTCTATAGGAGCCTTGCCGCGCAGGTCGGCGATACCCTGTTCTGTTATTATCACGTTTACGTCGTGTTCTGAGTGGTCCTGATGGCTCACGAAAGGCACGATGGATGAAATCAGGCCGCCCTTTGCCACAGAAGCACAGGTGAAGATGGATATGTAGGCATTGCGCTCAAAGTCGCCAGAACCGCCGATGCCGTTCATCATCTTCGTGCCAGAGATATGTGTAGAGTTGGCATTGCCGTAGATGTCCACCTCGATGGCGGTGTTGATGGCGATGACGCCAAGACGGCGTATCACCTCTGGAGAGTTTGAAATCTCAGACTGACGTATGGTGAGACGCTTTGACAGAGTGTCGATGTTGTCATATACACGCTTCAGACACTCGTTGTCAACGGTCAGCGAACATGTGGAGGCATCCTTCACACGGCCTTCAAGCATCATGTCCACGATGGCATTCTGCAACACCTCAGTGTAGATGTTGAAGTCTGGTATGCTCTTGTCCTTGCCCACGGCACTGAGGATGGCGTTGGCCGTAGTGCCCACACCGCTCTGCATTGGCAGGAATGATGACGGGATGATGCCGCGCTTCATGTCGCCCAGCAGGAACTGAGCCACGTTGGCACCTATCTGGTCGGTCACCTCGTCGGTGCCTTTGAATGCACGAGCCTCGTCAGGTATGTCACATTCAACCACGCCCACCACTTTCTTCTTGTCAATCTCAAGATATGGCGTACCTATGCGGTCGCTGACCTTGGTAATCATGATAGGCTGACGGAACGGAGCATCAAGCGGTTCGTAAACATCATGCAGCAGTGAAGCACCCTCGCTGTGGAAGTGGTTGAACTCGATGATTACCTTCTCCGCCAGGCGTGCTACCGTAGGCGCTATGCCACCGGCAGAAGTGAGATATACACGGTATTTGTCGCCGCTTTCCTCTATCTTACATACCTCGATGATGCCCCACTGCAGTTTACCAAAGAAGCCATAGCGCAACTCCTGCGCCATGTGTGAGAGGTGAAGGTCGTTGTAACGAATCTCGTTCTTGTTTACACGCGTGCGGAACTCGCTGTTAGTGGTGTAGGGAGCACGAAAATCAATGGCACCTGCTGCCGCAAGGTCACCGTCAGTGCTCTGGCCTGTTGATGCTCCGGTGAAGAGGCTGACCTTAAATTCATTACCCTTCTCATGCTCTGCGGTTGCGAGCTTCGCCAGCTCTTTGGTTACCGCCTTAGGCGCACCGGCAGGAGTGAAGCCACTCAGTCCGATAGAATCGCCGTTCTTAATCATTGATGCTGCCTCCAAGGCAGTGATTGTAGTGTACATTGGCTGTTTGTATTGTATATACCTTGTTAAATATAATATATCTATGATTCCGCCACAAAATTACAAAAATTGCACGAATTGACCAAATTTGTGCAATATTTTTTTTTCAATTATAGAAAAAATGACAGCGTTAAATTAAAAAAATGAAAAAATTTTGCAAGTTTAGAAAATTCTAAGTAACTTTGCACACAGAAATCTTACTTACTATTTTTAAAGCTTTAATAGCAAAAACTACAAGCTTGGGATTCCGACCAATGATGCATGACTTTTGCGTATGCAACATTTCGGTTGGGGTTCTTCTTTTTACACCTCACAAAAACAAGTAAACCGCTTGTAACACTGCTTAAACAGAAACAAATAATAAATATTAAATAAAAACCATTATGGCTTACATGTCAAAAGAAGGCTACGAGAACCTCGTTGCCGAACTGCACCGCCTCGAGGCTATCGAGATGCCCAAGGCCAGTGCCGCTATAGCAGAGGCTCGCGACAAAGGCGACCTTTCAGAAAATTCAGAATACGACGCCGCAAAGGAAGCACAGGCACACCTTGCGGAGAAGATAAACCAACTGAAGACGACCATTGCCGATGCCAAAATCATCGACAAGAGCCGTCTGTCAACCGATGCCGTACAGTTGCTGTCAAAGGTGGAGATGACCAACTTGGCAAACAAGGCCAAGATGTCGTACACCATCGTGTCGGCAAACGAGGCAAACCTGCGCGAAGGAAAGATTTCTATCGAGACGCCAATCGCACAGGCATTGCTCAACCACAAGGTGGGCGACGTGGTGGAGGCAAAGATACCACGCGGCGTGCTGAAACTGAAGATAGAGAACATCACATATTAAAATCAACCCTCGAATAAAATGGATATTTTCTCAAAGATAGCTGCTGGCGAAATACCCAGCTACAAGTGCGCAGAGAACGAGGAATTCTATGCATTCCTCGACATCAGTCCGGTGACAAGAGGACACGTCCTGGTGATACCACGCCGTGAAGTGGATTACATCTTCGACATGGACGATGACGAGACCGGCCGTTACTTCAACTTCGCAAAGAAAGTGGCACGCGCCATCAAGGAAGCTTTCCCATGCAAGAAGGTGGGTATGTCTGTGTTCGGACTTGAGGTGCCTCATGCCCACATACACCTGATGCCTATGCAGAGCGAAGGCGACATGGACTTCCGTCGTGAAAAACTCTCATTGCCAGAGGATGAGATGCGTGAGATTGCCGACAAGATATACAATGCTTTCAAGGCACAGAAATAAGGTGCTGGAACGACACTTGCACAACAGAATAGATTAAAATCAAGTAAACACGCTTTTTTTGAAATTATCATAAACCTTATGATACCATGTCTCGTCAAAGAGCCGGTATTATATTAAATAAGGTATGAAAAGATTATTTACTGTTATGGCGCTGTTCGTTGTATGCGCCACTGTCGTTATGGCACAGGGACACATACAGGGTCATGTGCTCGACAAGAAAACATCTGAGGCCATGTCGTTTGTCAGCGTGACGCTGACGCCGCAAGGCTCCGACACACACACAATTGGAATGACCACTGACGTGGATGGAAAGTTCTACATGAACAACGTGCCATACGGTACGTACACACTGAAGTTGGTTTATGTAGGCTACAAGGACCTGACACGCGAAATCACACTGACGGAAAAGAAACCATCGGTGTCGCTGTCAACATTGCACATGAGCGAAGACCAGACACTGCTCAAGGAGGTGCAGGTGACAGGACAAAGACCAACGATGAAACTGGAGGTGGACCGCAAGTCGTTTGACGTATCTGGCATGATTACGAGTGCCGGACTGTCTGCATCGGAACTGCTGGAGCAGGTACCGAGCGTGGAGGTTGACAACGACGGCAACGTATCGCTGCGCGGAAACACAAGTGTGGAAGTATGGATCAACGGACGTTCAAGCGGTCTGACCAGCGACAACCAGGCACAGGTGTTGCAGCAGATACCGGCAGAGAGCATCGAGCGCATCGAGGTGATAGACAATCCATCAGCAAAATTCTCTGCAGAGGGTTCGTCTGGCATCATCAATATCATACTGAAGAAAGACCGCAAGGCCGGTTATTATGGTTCGGTGCAGGTGGGCGTAGATACACGCGGCGGTGCAAACACATCGTTCAGCATCAACTACAATTCGACAAAGTTTGATGCTTTCGCAAACATAGGCTATCGCCACCGTGAAAACAAAGGCATCAACGAGAGTGAACAGGACAACCTTCTCAATGGTGTGGCACATTCATACGAGCGTCACTATACCAACAACTCACAGAGAGGCAACAACCTGTTCTCACGTGCCGGACTCACATGGCACATGACGGAGAAAGATGACCTCGGACTCACTGGCATGTTGATGGCAGGCAAGAACAAGTCTAACTCATCTACACCATATTATTATGGTGACTATACCGCAATGGGAGAGCAACTGTCACGCACGCAACTGCGCAACACTTACTCTGGTGGTCCGATGAGATTCTACTTCCTTGAGTTCAACTATCGTCACAACTTCACTGAGCGCCACTTCTTAGACTTCACCGCAAGCCATAACAACTGGAAAGCGGACAACGAAAACATCTATCAGGACAGCACATGGTATGAGGATGGAGTGACCGACTATGCAGTACGCTATCAGAGCAGGCCATTGAACATTAAGAACCGCCACACAGACATACGTCTGCAGTATGAAAATCCAGTTACCGAGGACTTCAAGATTGAGGCGGGATATAATGGAAGTTTTTCACACGAGAATACGCCACAGGAGTCTTACGAGGCACAAAACTGGAATGGCATAAACCTCGTTGAAGACCCGAAATACTTCAACCATTTCGTGTATGACAACGACATCCACGCAATGTATCTCACACTGTCGTACAAGCTGAAGAACTTCAGTGTGATGGGCGGACTGCGCGGTGAGTACTGGCGCATCAACACAGAATCACTCACATGGGAACAGGAACACGGTGTGGCAGAGAAAGACGCTCCATTCAAAAAGGATTACTTCCAGTTGTTCCCATCGCTGTTCGTGACATATCAGATAACGGAGACACAGCAACTGCAGCTGAACTACGCACGACGCCTGCGCCGTCCATGGGGAGGTGAGCTGAACAACTTCCGCAACACCAGCGACGCATCCATCGTATCATTCGGTAACCCAATGCTTACACCTGAGTACTCAAACTCATTTGCATTGAACTACCTGAAGACATGGCAACAGCACTCACTGCTTGTTTCTGCATACTATCGTCCGACAACGGATGTGATACAGAGGATAAACTACCGCAACACCACCGACGGACTGATGTACAGCACCTCGGAGAATGTGGCACGCTCTACGTCGACGGGTCTGGAACTGACTGCCAAGAACAAACTGGGAAAAGTAGTTGACTTGACATCAAACATCAACGCATACTACTATAAGATAAACTCTTTCAGTTATGATATAGACGGACAGACAGTAACTGGCGAAGGACGAGACAACTTCACATGGAACGCCAGACTGATGGCATCAGTACGTCTGCCATATGATATCAGCATACAGGGAAGCTTCAGATACAACTCCAAGCAGACACTGGCACAGGGACATCGCCCCGCCACGTACGGACTGGACCTGGGAGCGAAGAAGAACTTCTTTAACCGTAAGTTGACTCTTGCCATCAACTGCCGCGACGTTTTCGACAGCCGCAAGTGGGAGACATTCACCGAAAGCGATACCTTCAGCCGTCACCAGACAAACAAACGACGCAGCCGTACCGTACGCTTCACGCTGACATGGAACTTCGGAAATCAGAACAGCAAGAAGAGACCTGACGGTCCACAGCAGGACGATGAAGAAGACAATACCACAAACAACGGTTACGATAACGAGATGTAAAACATCTGGCCGTTCAAAAAACAACTAAATACTGTTTTGACGAAAAGGCATAAACATATTCTGATATTCATATTCACGGCCATGTTGCTACTCATACTGGTAGCGACATGGCTCGTGTGGCTTCTCCAACCCGTAAGCGAAGAAGAAATAGCACGCACCGATACCGTGGTGATGACAGAAACACGATACATCGTTTCTGCCGACAGCGTGGATATCTTTGCATTCTCTTCACCGCGCGGAGATACGCTGCTCAACGACATCGTTGCCACCGGCAAACACTTGAAGGAGAAAGAGCACGGCACCCAGAACGCACAGTGGGTGCGACGCTGGCAGTTACTGCCATACTGTGGCGGCACACTGGCAGTGGAATCGTATGACACTGCAAAGATATGCAAATACACCAGTGATGAGGTGCTGGCCTTACTGAAGCGTGAGTCGACACACCTTTCCAGTCTGCTTCATCTTGCTGATGTACAAAAGAAAGACATAGACTACTTCACAAAGACACACACCGTCACCGACAACGGATTTGACATCGTGGTGCGATATGGAGAAGAACTCGCCATAGCCGAAGACTCTGTGACATCTGCAGTGACACTCGTGGAGAAAGCATTGTGCGGCAAGAAACTGCGGATACGACTCGACAGAAGGTATTACATAGAATCGTATCTGGGACACATAGAGTGCATACCGACAAAAAGCAACGACAGCGTGACAACCCTGCGGATTACACCCAATGAGCAGCAGGAAGACGTAGAGATAGAACGTGGTTTCTCCACACGAATAAACCACTCAAGACTAACTGCTGCATCTGCATTCGCACGTCTGGCAGCACGACATCAGAAGACCGTTGCATTACACAATACCATATTTGACCGCAAAGGAACATACACAGGCAGCCGCGACTCAATAGACCAACCACACGGATATGGACGATACGTATCGCGTCAAGGTGAGTTCTATGAAGGCGAGTGGGTGCATGGAAAACGTGAAGGCGTTGGATTCACAATGGTTCCTGGCAAACACCTGCATCTCGGAGAATGGAAGGACGATCGTTTCCTTGGTGAGCGCATCACATATACACCGGAACGTATATACGGAATAGACATCTCACGCTTTCAGCACGAAGAAGGACGAAAACGTTACAGCATAGACTGGAGAAACCTACGGATAACATCACTGGGAAAACTGTCAAAAAAGAAGATAAACGGTTCTGTGAATTATCCAGTAAGTTTCGTCTATATCAAAGCCACAGAAGGCATAACGGTAAAGAGCAAATATTTCGCCCCAGACTATGTGGCTGCCAAGAAATACGGATATCGTGCCGGCGCATACCATTTCTTCTCTATCATGTCGCCGGGAAGCAAACAAGCAGAATACTTCCTGAAAAACAGCCGATACAAGAAAGGCGACCTGCCGCCGGTGCTTGATGTAGAACCCACCGATGCACAAATACGCAAGGCAGGAGGTATAGAAAACATCTTCCGCAATATGCGGGCATGGCTCAATACTGTGGAAAAAATGCGCGGAGTGCGCCCCATTCTTTACATCAACCAAGGGTTTGTAAACAAATACCTGTCGCTGGCACCAGACCTAAAGAAAAAGTATGAAGTATGGATTGCCAGATATGGTGAATACAAGCCAGACGTAAAACTTATATATTGGCAGCTATGTCCCGACGGACGCGTAAACGGTATCCACGGGGATGTTGACATCAACGTATATAATGGCTTTTCATTTTAAGCGAAATAACGTAATAACAAAACAACCATCATGCAAGAAACAAGACAAAACCGCATCAGCAGACTGCTGCAAAAAGAACTCAGTCTGATATTCCAAAGCCAGACACGACAGATGCACGGTGTCATGGTTAGTGTAACAAGAGTGAAGGTGTCGCCAGACCTTGGCATCTGCACAGCATATCTCAGCATCTTCCCTTCAGAGCGTGCAGATGAGCTGCTGGGCAACATACAGCAGAACACAGCAACCATACGCTATGATCTAGGACAGCGTGTGCGCAACCAGTTGCGTATCATTCCAGAACTGCGTTTCTTCATAGACGACTCACTTGACTACATGGAGCGTATAGATGAACTGCTGAAGAAATGACCACACGATTATGAACTGCGAACTGTATATAGCCCGGCGCTATCTCTTTTCTAAGAAAAGCACAAACATCATCAATGTCATTTCAGCCATATCAGTGATTGGAGTGACAGTAGCCACCATGGCCATGGTGGTGGTGATGAGCGTATTCAATGGCTTCAGCGACCTCGTAGCAACTTTCTTCACGGCCTTCGACCCTCAGATAGCTGTCGTGCCCACAAAAGGCAAGACATGCTCTGCCAATGACCCTGTGATAGAGAAGATAAAGCACATGGACATCATTGACATTGCCAGCGAGAGCATAGAAGACCAGGCTTTGGCCATATATGGAGATCAGCAGGCAATGGTACATATAAAAGGTGTGGATGACAATTTCGAGAAGATGTCACACATACGCGACATCTGTTATGGTGACGGACTGTTTGACCTGCACGCAGCAGACCTGCAATACGGAATACCGGGAATACGACTGGCACAGCAGTTGAACATGCCAACACGCTATCAAGGTTACCTTTATATTTACGCCCCTAATCGCGAAGAGCAACTTGACATGATGAATCCAATGGATGGATTTATGGTTGATTCGCTCATCTCACCAGGTGTGGTCTTTGCCGTACAACAAGGTAAATATGACAAGGACTATGTATTGACGAGCATAGAGTTTGCACGCACATTGTTCCAACGTGAAGGACAACTGTCTAAACTTGAGCTGAAACTGAAGCAAGGCGTAAGCATTGCCGATGCGAAGAAACAGATACAACAGATAGCCGGCAACAGCTTTCATGTTCTCGACCGTTACGAACAACAAGCCGACACATTCAATATCATGAAGATTGAGAAACTTATGGCTTATTTCTTCCTGACATTCATACTTGTGGTGGCATGTTTCAACATCATCGGGTCATTATCAATGCTCATCATCGACAAACAAAAAGACGCTGCCACGCTCCGTGCTCTCGGTGCTCGCGACTCACTAATCAAACGTATCTTCCTGTTTGAAGGATGGATGATTAGTATAATAGGAGCCATACTTGGTGTTGCACTGGGATTGTTGCTGTGTCTGTTGCAGCAACAGTTCGGTTTGGTAAGTCTCGGACAGTCAAGTGGAGCCTTTGTCGTTGATGCCTATCCAGTCAGTGTACATTATTCTGATGTATTACTGATATTCATAACCGTAATAATCGTTGGGTTCATCTCTGTACTGTACCCTGTACGCTATGCTACACAACGCATAATGTAAAGAATAAAGATGGAAAAGAAAATAGATATAATCAAACAGCTTCAACCTATACGCTCAACAGCATCACTACGCAGTATTGCAGAGGAAGCAGAATCAGAATACTCACTTCTGTCACTGAAGCCAACCAATTATTCATTTGGCGCACATGCACTGGAGCGTATGGTACGAATAGCCGACGACACCGGGGCATCAATGGTATATGCAGACCATTATTGTGTCACAGACGGCAAACGCGAAGCACATCCTGTAATAGACCTGCAGGAAGGAGCATTACGTGACGACTTCGACTTCGGAGGCCTTATACTTGTTCGCAATGAATCCCTACGCTCTTTCTTCAAAGAAAATCCGACAGAATATGAATATGCCGGAGTGTATGCCATGCGACTATATATGCAGCGCACAGGAATAATATTCCACATAAAAGAATATTTATATACAGAAGAAGAGTTGGATACACGCAAGAGTGGTGAGAAACAGTTTGATTATGTCAATCCACGCAACCGGGAAGTGCAGATAGAGATGGAACGAGCCTGCACAGAACACTTGCATGCAATAGGAGCAGCTGTAGATACAAGCGTGAGGATTGAACCAAACTTCACCTGCGACGGATTTCATGCAGAGGCATCTGTAATCATACCAGTGTATAATCGTGTCAAAACCATTGCGGATGCAATCAAGAGTGCATTAGATCAAAAAACGTCTTTTCCATATAATGTAATAGTTGTTGACAACCACTCTACCGATGGCACGGCAGAGATATTGTCCACAATCACTGATCCTCGCCTGATTGTCATTGTGCCCCAGCGCACAGACCTCGGCATCGGTGGTTGCTGGAATGAAGCAATATATAGCGAACACTGCGGACGTTTTGCCGTACAATTAGACTCTGACGATTTATATTCTTCTTCAAATACGCTGCAACGCATTGTGGATTGTTTTCACGAGCAGAAGGCAGCCATGGTAATAGGATCATATCGTATGTGCGACTTTGAATTAAACACTTTGCCGCCTGGTATCATTGACCATCGTGAATGGACAGATGAGAACGGTCCTAACAATGCACTGCGAATCAACGGTCTGGGAGCACCACGCGCATTCTTTACCCCACTGTTGCGCGAGGTTGGTTTCCCAAACACCAGTTATGGGGAGGACTATGCTCTAGGATTGTATTTCAGCCGCCAACACCGCATAGGTCGCATTTATGAAGAGTTATACCTCTGTCGCCGCTGGGGTGGCAACAGTGATGCAGCCTTAAGCATTGACCGTATCAACGCGAACAACCAATACAAAGACAGTCTGCGAACCATTGAACTGATGGCACGCAAGAAAGCTAGCAAATAAGACAAACACGCAGAGTATAAAATGGAAAGCATAGAACAATTCTTCGAGCGTCAGTTGGCTGTATGGCCAGACACACGAAAACGATATGATGACTTGAAGAATATCAAGACACGAAAAGTTGGTGAGCTGGTGCTGCAGTTCAATCCTGCACGCATGGTGTCAACTGGAGCAAAGATTGACAAAACAACACTTGAGAAACGCCCATGCTTTCTCTGTTCTGTCAACAGACCCAAAGAACAAATCATCACAGATCTCGGTGAAGCAGAACTGCTCGTCAATCCTTTTCCCATACTGCCCCAGCACTTCACCATTCCATTGAAGCAACACGAACCGCAGAACTTTGCGTCGTTAGCCATATATATAGACAAGGTGTTGGACATCGCACCCAATATGATGGTGTTCTACAACGGTCCACACTGCGGAGCATCCGCACCTGACCACGCCCACCTACAGGCTGGCACCTCCGGATTACTACCCCTACAAAGCCTTTGGAGAAAGAGTGTGGAATGGCATACCACGAAACATGGTACGGAAATAGGGCTGGTGAAAGAATATGCATGCCCGGTGTTCGTAACAATATGCACTCAACCATTTCAAATGGAAAAGTTGGAATGGCTCACATACGATTTCAACCTCATCTCTTGGATAGAAAACGATGAGAAAATAACACTCATCATACCGCGAGGCAAGCACCGTCCCGAATGTTACGAACAGGGTGTCTTGGTGAGTCCCGGAGCATTAGACATGGGCGGTCTTGTCATCACACCGCGTGAAGATGATTTCAACAACATTGATGCCTGCACTGCAACAGGCATACTGCGCGAAGTCGGAATAACGATGAACGAAGCAGAGGAACTAATACAGCATATATGAACACAACAGAGAAAAACGTCAACGTGGGCATTGTCAGCGCAACGAGCCTGCGTTTCACCCTTAACGGCAGTTACACCATTAATGGCGTGACCGTGATTGGTCATCAGCAGGCGGAATACAACAATGGTTCCATAATGTGGCAGGGACAGTCATACAATGAATTGTCTTTCGAACCTGCCGAGGACAACGCTTCGTTCAGCCTTGAAGATGTGACGATAGGAGTCAATTTCCATTGGGAGCGCAAGCAGACACAGACGTTTCTCGGCACGTTGCGACTAATCGTTGACGGCGAAAGACTCTGCGCCATCAACACCTTGCCGGTTGAACATTATCTGGAAAGTGTCATTTCAAGCGAAATGTCAGCAACATCAAGCCTTGAACTGCTCAAGGCACATGCAGTCATATCAAGGTCATGGCTATTGGCCATGCTTTCAAATAAGGATAAAAGGGTGGGAAGTGAAGATGCTAAGTCTTCACTTCTCACCCTTCGTCATTCTTCTGACGATGCCACAACACTTATAAAATGGTACGATCGCGAGGACCATACTCTCTTCGATGTATGTGCCGACGACCATTGTCAGCGATACCAGGGCATCACCAATGTCGCCAATCCTCATGTGGTGGAGGCTATTCGTGCCACACGCGGTCAGATACTGGAGTATAAAGGAGAAATATGCGACACACGCTTCTCAAAATGTTGTGGAGGAATAACTGAGGAATATCAGTACTGCTGGGAGAATATCAGCAAGCCATACCTTAAAAGCGTACCCGATCCTTACTGCAATACAAAAGACCCTCATATTCTCTCTGAGGTACTCAACGATTATGACCAGGAGACCATTGACTTCTATGATTGGTACGTGGCATACACACAGGAAGAACTCTCTACATTAATAAGCGGGAAACTCGGCATTGACTTCGGCCGCATCCGCACACTGGAACCTTTGGAGCGGGGAAAGAGCGGACGCATATCTTTGCTGAAGATAATCGGAGAGAAACATACCATCACTATCGGCAAGGAACTGGAGATACGCAAGACTCTGTCAAAGTCCCATCTGTACAGTTCCAACTTCACCGTTCATGAACAGTCTGCTGATGCCGACGGATATCCTTCGCGCTTCGTACTGAATGGCCGTGGCTGGGGACATGGAGTGGGGCTCTGCCAGATAGGTGCCGCCGTCATGGGGGCACGCGGCATACCATACAATGACATTCTCACTTATTACTATCCTGGAGCAGAGATAAAACACCTTTATTGAGTTTCATAAAACATCATGACAAACGAAAAGGTAAAAAGACACTACAAAGGACTTACCGACGCACAAGTTGCAGAAAGCCGTTCACGCTACGGTTCCAATATAATCACTCAACATGTGCGTGTACCATTGTGGCGCTTGTTTCTGGGTAAGTTTGGTGATCCGCTGATTGTCATACTCATGATTATCGGCGTGTTTGCCATAGGTGTTTCCGCATACGAATACTGGGGACTGCATGAGGGCTTCCGAGTATTCTTCGAGCCCATAGGTATTTTCGTTGCAATCATGCTTGCCACAGGATTGGCTTTCTATTTTGAATTGAAGGCTCAAAAGGAATTCTCCGTACTGAATCAGGAGAACGACCACGAACTGATAGCGGTGATACGCAATGGTGGTGTCACCCAGATACCCAAATGCGATGTTGTCGTCGGTGACATTCTCGTTGTGCAGACAGGACAGGAGATTCCTGCCGATGCACGTCTGCTCGAGGCTGTCAACCTTATCATCGACGAGTCCTCACTTACCGGAGAACCTCCACACGAGAAATATCTGTCATCAAGGAATGAAACACTGGATGCGGAGGAATTGACATATCCCACAAGCCATATATACAGAGGCACGCAGGTGATGGAGGGACATGGCATTGCAGAAGTCTTCGCCATTGGAGACATGACAGAGAACGGCAAGATAATGCAATCTTTGATGGGTGTTGAATATGATGACGACGACATTGAGAAACTCAATGACACACAGCAGCGTGCAGCGAAACTGCAACAGAGAAACCAGGTGACACGCCGTGTCAAGACACCACTTAACGAACAGCTGTCGCGACTGGCTCGGTGGATTACATACATCAGTTATGCTGTCGCAGTGCTAGTAATAGTCGGCAGACTGCTGACATACAATGCCAAGGGACTTATCGATGGCGACATCTCTGCGCACGATATGTCACACTTGCTGACCTATGTATTGCAGACCATCATGATTGCCGTGACTCTCGTAGTAGTGGCTGTGCCAGAAGGACTGCCTATGGCAGTGTCCTTGTCGTTGGCCAATTCCATGCGGCGTATGCTGAAGACCAACAACCTCGTGCGCAAGATGCATGCCTGCGAAACCATGGGAGCAGCCACTGTCATCTGCACCGACAAGACAGGAACGCTGACACAAAACCAGATGAGAGTGGTGGAAACCACCCTTCCTCTCCATTCCCAACTCATCAACGAATGTATTGCCGTCAACTCCACTGCTTCTCTCGATTTCTACGGCGACCTTCCGCAGGTGGTGGGCAATCCCACCGAAGGTGCGTTGCTGTTGTGGCTGCACGACATGGGTGTTGACTATGAGGAATTAAGAGACAATACAACAATATTGAAGCAGACACCGTTCTCGCCTGAACGCAAATATATGTCAACGCTTATAGGGGGTGACAGCGCCAACTGCATGTATATTAAGGGTGCCCCGGAGATACTGCTTGAACAAGCCACACATTTCACTGACGGCCACTCACGCGAGGAATACGAATCGCTGCTCGCTGATTATCAGCAGAGAGCGCTGCGCACACTTGCATTCATGGTGTCTTATCCTGACAAAGACAGTAACGAAAAAACTTTCCTCGGTATCGTAGGCATTGAAGACCCCGTGCGACCAGACGTAAAAGAGGCTGTGGAGCAATGTCGCAACGCCGGCATCGACATAAAGATAGTGACTGGCGACACCGTGGATACGGCACGCGAAATTGGCAGGCAGATAGGATTGCTGAATGATGATGACTCCGTAATAGACGGACGTGAATTTGCTGCCCTGTCGCATGACGACCTGCTTGGCTGTGTCAGACAACTGAAGATTATCGCCCGTGCACGTCCTATGGACAAGAAACGTCTTGTTGAGGCACTGCAGGAACTTGACGAGGTGGTTGCTGTCACCGGCGACGGCACCAACGATGCGCCAGCCCTCAACGCAGCACATGTAGGGTTGTCGATGGGAGCAGGCACAAGTGTTGCCAAGGAAGCAAGCGACATAACAATCATCGACAACTCTTTCGCCAGCATCGTCAGGGCTGTAAAATGGGGTCGCTCACTGTTCCAGAACATTCAGCGCTTCCTGTTGTTCCAGCTGACTGTCAACGTAGCCGCCTGTCTGCTGGTATTGTGCGGTGCATTCATGGGTACGCAGTCACCGCTCACGGTGACACAGATGCTGTGGGTAAACCTTATCATGGACACCTTTGCTGCCTTTGCCCTGTCCGCTCTGCCGCCTACAGACAGGGTGATGCACGATAAACCACGCAACCGACGTGCCTTCATCCTCGACCGCTCCATGCTTTACAATATCATGGGTGTGGGAGTGTTCTTCTTCATCCTGCTCGTCGGACTGCTATACATATTCCAGCATACGGAGATAAACCAGTTGTCAGACCTTTGCCGGCTCCATACTCTTAGTGATACCAGAGGTGAGGTTTCACCTTATGAATTGACGCTGCTGTTCACCATCTTTGTCATGACACACTTCTGGTATATGTTCTGTGCACGTGCATACAATACCGGCGGCAGTGGACTCAACCTGCGCGACTGCGACGGGTTTATCACTATCGCCCTGATTATATTCCTCGGACAAATCGCCATCGTACAATTGCCTGTGCTCAATACCTTCTTTAATGTTGTACCACTGAGCATACAAGACTGGGTTGTCATCACCTTGCTCTCATCGCTGGTGGTTATCGTCAGGGAGGGGAAACGGGTTTTAGTTCACAGTTCATAGTTTACGGTTTACGGTTTACAGTTTACAGTTTATTGTTTACGGTTCTTAGTTTATAGTTTACAGTTTATATTTCACAGTTGTCTGCCGAATGGCAACTATGAACTATGAACTGTGAACTATGAACTTTTTTTGTTACCACACATCGCAACTTTGCCTTGACTCAGACTCTGCCGGCGATGCAGGAAGCGGTTTTCCGTTCACGGTGGAACGGATGAAACGACAGTTCTCCGTATTGAACAGGTAATACTGGTGTGCAGCACTGCCAACATGGAAATCGCTCACCGTTATATTACGTATGGCGTAGGTGCTGTTCTTCTCTGTTGGCGACACTGACGGCTCACCGCCAGCGCTGTGTGCCGGTACGCCGGGACCGTCGTAATACACACCATAGCCATCAGCCTTGCCAGCCTTCACCCTGCTGATGTTGAAATTCTCGTATTGTGCCGGGTAGTTGCCACCGCGATATCCGAAATAGTTTGTCTCAAAGCGCAGCACCGCACCCTTGGCTGATGCTATTGTGATGCTGTCAACATATACGTTGCGTATGTAGCCGCCACGGTCGAGGTTCGACTTAAACAGCAGTGCATTCTTCACGTTGCCTATTTCCACGTTGTGCATATACACGTTCTTTACACCACCGCTCATCTCCGAACCGATACACAGTCCATTACATTCTGAGAAGAAACGACAATGGCGTATCACTATGTTCTCTGACGGTATGCCCACCCTGCGGCCGTCAGCATCCCTGCCAGCCTTGATGGCTACGGCATCATCGCCGGTACGGAAAGTGCAGCGTTCTATCAGCACATTTCGTGACGACTCCGGGTCGCACCCGTCATTGTTTGGGAAATGGCTGTCAATAGTCACGTTTCTTACAGTCACGTTGTCGCAATATACTGGGTGTATGCACCAGAAAGGGCTGTTCTTCAGCGTTATGCCCTCCATCAGCACCCTGCTGCATCCATAAAACTCCACAGCACACGGGCGCAGGTGGGTGCCCTTGCCAAATACGCGTTTGCTGCCTTCCTCGTCACCGAGCGCACGCAGTCGTCTCACGTCTGGCATCTCCACTGTCTCACCATGCGTACCATGAGCATTCTCCTTAAATTCCTTAGTCTCGGCAGGCATACCCCAGCGGGCCATTCTGTCTCCCTGTGCATCAATGATGCCACTGCCGGTGATGGCAACGTTCGTGGCACCGTTGGCATATATCATTGCGGAGCGTCCCATGAGGTTCGTACCCTCCCAGCGTGTCTGCACCACCGGCAGGAAATCGTTGGCATCACCGCTGAATTTTAGTATGGCACCATTCTCGATATGCAGTTCCACACCCGATTTCAGAATCAGCGAACCGCACAGCAGGTAGGTGCCGGGCTTCACCACAAGACGTCCGCCGCCCTGCCTTGCCAGGGCATCAATGATGATTTGCAGCGACGGCAGGGCATTTGCCTTCTCTGAAGGCATCGGCTTTATTGTTGCAGTGCGTCTTGGGATGTCAGCACCGAGAAATGTACTTACGAGCGAGTCTGTGTCCATAGCACTTACGGCAATTGCCGAAGCTACGAAAACAATTATTGAGATTATTTTTTTCATAATAGGTATTTTCTGCAAAATTACACTTTTTTTTCTTCCCTCACAAGAAACAGTTCGAACTTTTTTACGAAATGGATGTTCTTTTTTACTCGACGATTAAAGAGAAATTTTCTTCTTTGATATTTGTTCTATTTCTCCACTGTTTAGAAAACTCATTTTAAGGGGCGTTGGCGAGGGTGGGTGGACTATGTGTCCGGAAAGGAGGTGCCCCTTCAAAATAGAGTCTTGAAAGGCGAAATACAGAGTCGGTGATTTTTGGAAATTTGATAAAAATGCAAAAAAGGCATGTTTTAGTATCTGTTACGGACTAAAACGTGCCTTTTTATGTTGTAAAAGCACTGATTTTGCAGCATAAAGTGATAGCTATTGCACAATAAAACGATAGCTTTTACACTGCAATATGATAGCTTTTACTGTGAATTAAGAAAACTTTACATTTTTAACACTTGCCTAAATGTCGGATTTGGGTTGAAGGAGTAATGTCAAAAGAAACGGTGTTTTTTCAATAGTGCGAATAAAAAGATAAAAAGTTCGGAAAAAGTTTGGAGGTATGGAAAATAATTCATAACTTTGCACATATCCCTATGCGCCTGTGATGTGGCGCTCTATCGGAAATGTTTTGAACCTAAATGTGTTATGGCGATTAACCTTTGTCTGGATGCCATGGAAAAGAATATGAAATATATGGTTGGAAAGATTATAATATGCTGTCTGCTGCTTTCCTTGGGTGCTTCGGCACAGGAACGGGAAGGTGGTGACAGTGTGAGCATGCAGAAGAGTTCCAAGGGTCTGATGGGACTGATTCGGCAGGTGCCGCATTACCTTGACTCCAAGGCACGCAACAAGGTGGACACAAACTATATCGAGGTGCCTGCAAAGCCGTGGAGGGCCATACTGCGCTATAAGGAAAACTCCGTTGACGTGGATTACTTCCAAAGGCTTGACTTTCCTGAATACAACCAATCTGCGGAATGGGAATTGTGTTTCGAGCCGCCAAGGGCATCGTCAATAGAGCTGTGGGTGGGCTATCGCGGCACGGGAATAGGACTGTCTTTGTCGCTCGCCAAGAATGCAGGACGTTATTTCTCATTCAGCAGTACGGGGGCGAAGTACGGACTTAACTTCCGCCTGAGGCGCTTCAATACGAGTACGGCAACGTTTACAGCCAAAGGCTATGAGGACGGGAAACTCACCGAGGAGTTTGAAGAAAAGAACAACATGCATTCCCCGGTGTGGATCCGCTCTGCGTACATCAACGGATATTATGTGTTCAACGGCCGCCGCTATTCGCAGGCCGCCGCCTACAACCAGTCTGTGATACAGCGTCGCTCGGCAGGCTCCTTCCTCTTAGGTGCCACATGGTATCAGTCTTCATTCGACTATTCGGATGTGAGAAACGCCCTCTTCATGCTCATCGGCCACGGCATACACCGCATCAAGGTGCATCAGGCGAACATCGGTTTCGGCTATGGCTACAACTACGTGCCAACGCGCGGACTTGTCATCAATGCCATGGTGATGCCTAACGTCAGCGTATATAACCGCGTGAAGGTTTACAAATACGACTTCAACTACAATCTGGCTGAGGCGGTCGCAGTTGACGACTACGGACAGTGGGACAGCGAGACGCGCAAATGGGCCAACGGCGAGTCATACAAGCCAATCTACATGGCAAAGGAAGGTGATAAACTTGACCATTGGGACTTGGAATCGGAGACAGACTACAGTCCGCTGCGCTTCAATGTTGACCTGCGCCTCGGCGTGGCATACAACTGGAGCAACTACTTCATAGGAATACAGGCGCAGTTCAACTACTTTTCATATAAGAACAGTAAAGACAAGTGCAAGGTCACCCTGCTGGACGGATATGCACGTGCCTCTTTCGGAGTGAGACTGTAAGAATCGTTAACTATAAAAACATTATAACATCATGAGAAAACACTTTAACCTTTGGATGCTGCTGGTACTGGTTGCGCTTGGCATGGCATCATGTACGGAAAATGAAGAGACACTGGCACCAGGTGTGGA
>JAEEHW010000061.1 GCA_016281055.1 Prevotella sp. | reverse complement strand
AGTAACCTTCAGACAGCCTGTACCGAACTCTATGTCAACATAGCGGTCCTCGATGACAGGTATTACGCGGTTTACGAGAGGTACGATTACCTTATGGCCCTTCAGCCACTGGTTCTTCACGTCCTTAGGGTTGATACACATTGCGGTATCGCCCATGATGGTCTCAGGACGTGTGGTAGCTACTACTGCATAGTAGCCTTTCTCGTCCTTGTGAATGACGTTGTCCTTAAAGTCCTTAAGGTCGTTAGGGTCATTAAGGTCTGCCACATAGTATTTCAGATGATAGAGTTTTGATTTCTCTTCCTTGTAAATAACCTCCTCGGTTGACAATACCGTCTGCGCCTTAGGATCCCAGTTTACCATACGCAGGCCACGGTAGATGTAGCCTTTGTTGTAGAGGTCCACGAATACCTTCAACACTGACTCTGAGCGCTTCTCGTCCATGGTGAACGCAGTGCGGTCCCAGTCGCATGATGCACCGAGCTTGCGCAACTGCTTCAGTATGATGCCGCCGTGCTCCTCGGTCCATGCCCATGCGTGCTTCAAGAACTCCTCACGGGTGAGGTCACGCTTCTTTATACCCTGCTGTGCCAGTTTGTTAACCACCTTTGCCTCAGTTGCTATTGAGGCATGGTCGGTGCCAGGCACCCAACAGGCATTCTTACCATCAAGACGAGCCTTACGGATGAGGATGTCCTGAATTGTGTTGTTAAGCATGTGTCCCATGTGGAGTACGCCGGTCACGTTTGGCGGCGGTATTACTATGGTATATGGCTCGCGGCCGTCTGGCTTACTTGCGAACAACTTGTGGTCGGTCCAGTACTGGTACCATTTGCTCTCTACCTCTTTTGGAGAATACTTGCTTGCTAATTCCATTTATATTAATATTTTTCTTTTTTCTTGTCTTTGAATGTCTTTTTTATTGCCACCTTAATAAACTCTCAGTCTGTCGCCCACGCGTGGCATGTAATCGTTTGGCAGATTGTTTTTCTTGTATAAGCTGCTGAGGCGGATACCATACATTTGTGAAATGTCATACATGCTTTGTCCAGCCATGACAGTATGCAGGTACCCCTTGTATTTCCTTTCTGCCTTCTTCGCTTTCTTCTTCAGATATACGATGTCACCGTTGGCCAGGACTGTATTCTTGTTGCGCTCATTGTATTTGGCAAGTTTTCTATAACTTACGTTTACATCCAATGCTATGGAACGATATGTCTCGCCTTGCTGAGCTATTACATACAAGTTGTCGTTGTATGCGTATATGGTGTGGTTCTTGACAACCTTCCCAAGTTTCTCAGCCTTTGACTTCTTCGGTGTCTTCTTGCCTTTCTTTGAGAATATCTGTCCCAATATTCCTCCAATGTCATCCTTGCCGATATCTGGTCTTGTTGGCTTGTAGCCACTGCCACTGTCGTATTGGTACAGTTTGTATAGTTCTATGATCTCAATCAGTTTGTCGGCATACTGAGGGTTTGTTGCATATCCGCAGGCTTTAAGGCCGCGTGCCCATCCCTTGTAGTCTGTCGTTGATAGTGAGAAGAGTGACTTGTAGCGGTTTCCTTGCAGAAATTTACTGTGGTCCACGTAACTCTCTCGGGCGTTAGAATAGGCTCTGAAACAGTCGTTCTTCCTGTCGTCGTCCACGTATATGGTGCCACCTGTCCAGCCGTTGTGGCATTTTATGCCAAAGTGATTGTTGGCTTGTGTCGCCAGTCTGCTAAGCCCTGCACCACTTTCGAGTAATCCCTGCGCTAATGTTATAGATGCAGGGATTCTGTATGTTCGCATCTGCTCTATTGCTATATCCTTATATTTGTCGATATAGTTTTGATATGCTGAATTCCACTTGATAGCAGCGGTGGAATAATACATACCTATGAGTGTGAGTATTATGGTGACGATGTATCTTCGCATCTTGGCATATTGTAAATCGGGTACAAAGTTACTATTTTTTTTTGACATGACAAAGAGAAACGGTGCTTAATATCACATATTAAGCACCGTTTTCTGATATAATTTCTGTTAAAAGTAGTGGGTACGGGAGTCGAACCCGTGTACCCGGCGTGAGAGGCCGGTATCCTAGGCCACTAGATGAACCCACCATCATTTCTTTCTCTTCCTGTCTTTCTCTTCTCTTTTTAGTAGTGGGTACGGGAGTCGAACCCGTGTACCCGGCGTGAGAGGCCGGTATCCTAGGCCACTAGATGAACCCACCATATAAGGTGCGGAAGGTGGGGGATTCGAACCCCCGGTACGGTAACCCGTACGTCAGTTTAGCAAACTGGTGGTTTCAGCCACTCACCCAACCTTCCAAAACCTTTTATTTAGAATTTTTGAGTGCAAAATGTCGCTTTGCGAATTTGCGAGTGCTTCTTCGCATGAAGCAAATAATGAATGTCTGCGAAAGCAGGTTCAAGGTCGCTTTGCGAATTTGCGAGTGCAAAGGTAATACTTTTTTTTGAATCTGCAAAATTATTTCTGTGTTTTTTTAAAATAAATGTTTAAATAGACACAAAAATATACAGCAGCAAAGTAGTTATTCAGGGAATATGACTTGATAGCGCCCACTCAAGTGCATAAAGGCGAACAGTCGCAACAGGCCATCATAGTAAGCATCGAAATAGCCGTCGTCGAATGGTACATGCTTGGCATTCCACAGGGCATCGACAAACTCTTTGCTCTTAGCATGGCTGCACATAATTGAAGCTGCGGCTGTTGTACTGACCAGTCCTATGGAATGGCGCAGCTTGCGAAATCCTCCGGCCTGCAGTATCTCGTCTTCCTCCGGCAGACTGCCGTCCACACGATACTGGTCTACAAAATCGTTGATGCCTTGCGAATAGAAGAAATTCTGTATTTTTTCGCCATACTTTTGTTGCCATTCGCGGTCGGCGCAGCTCCATTCATAGTCGAGTGCCATATTCATAGGTACACGCCAAGAGTCATAGCGGAAGTTGTTGCCACCATTGCGGCGTCCGCCAAAACCTTGCATCATACTGCCGTCATACTGGCACATGTCTGGGTTGAGACCTGTCTTTTCATTGCATGCCAGATGCATGAAAGCGCGGGATTTCTCTGCGCATTTCTTCCAATACTCGGAGCGGCCGTCGTCTGCCCATTTTGCCCAAACCTCGTAAAATGCAGGAATGTGATATGACGGATCTGTGAATCGCTGGCCGAAACCGTCAGGTGTGAATGTGATGAGTTGTGTCTCTGGTTCTATAAGGTAGGCTTGCTGCTTTTGCATTGTTGGTTCACCTTGTCGTGGACTGCGTGGTCCGTGCGGACCTGCCGGCAATTCTACTTCGCGTGGCATGGTGTTGTTGAGAATGCGTTGTGCCTCCGCCTTGTAGTTGATGCCGGTATCGTCGCCCCAACGGTTGGAGGCGAATATAAGAGAAGTTATGAAATACAGTTCTCCATCTGATGCGGCGCCTTCTGCATTGCGTGTACCGTCGGTTTTGCAACTCCATGCGAAATATCCTTCGCGCGGTCCCGTCTGATGTTGCATGTATTTCTTGCTCCATCGCCATAAGCGGTCGAAGATGTCTTTCTTATTGAACTGTACAGCTATCATCATGCCATACGACATTCCCTCCGTACGCGCGTCGTGGTTCTTTATGTCTGATACATATCCCATGGTGTCGCCAACCTCGAAATATACCTTGTTGGGACCATAGAATACGTCGTTGAACACTTCTTGCAACTTTTTGTCCACGTCTTTTGCGGAATATCCCATTTCCACAAATACGTTGCGGTACTTGCGGGTATCAAAGGCGCCCTGCTCCCATGGCTTGTACGATTGCGAATATGCTCCGATAATAATACACATGAGTGTCAAGAAAAAAAAAGTTTTCTTCATAATTGTCATATTGTTTATGTTATCCAAAATGTGTGTGCAAAGATATGGATTTTTTTAAAAACAAACAAATTAATTTGTCTGAAACGTGACATTTTACACATTTCTGATAAATAATAAAACAATTACCAAGTAATTTCTTTATAAATATCTCTGCTTTACTTTACGCTTATACATCATTTCCCCTCATCTTGAAAATGGATTTCTGTACTTGTTTTGGGGGCAAAAAACTTGTTGTGTCCGTTTCATTTGTTATCGTTTTTTGTTCTATCCTCCCGCAAGAAAGCAAATCGTTTGCTGAGTATTATTTTTTTAGTTATCTTTGTATGGATTTTTATCGCAGGTCTTGTTCGATAAAACAATATATATACTAATTAATTAAAATAATGAAGAAAATTGTAATGACGTTGATGGCTCTTGTGAGCCTGCTGACCGTACAAGGTCAGAACCCTTATCTGCCGTTGTGGGAGCATCTGCCCGACGGTGAACCCCGTGTTTTTGAAGATCCTGACAACCCTGGAAAGTTGCGTGCCTATATCATAGGCTCACACGACGTGACTTATTCCGCTTATTGCGGTCCCGACATACGCATGTGGTCGGCTCCGGTTGAGGATTTGTCGCAGTGGCGCGACGAAGGTCCTATATTCACATGGTTCGTAAACGGACAGTGGGACACGATGTTTGCACCTGACTTGGTGGAGACAGTGGACAAGACGACAGGAAAGAAGACTTACTGGCTCTATCCACATTCGCGCGGATGGCGCCGCGTGGCCATGGTATGTAAGGGCGACCGTCCAAATGGTCCGTTCACACCGGTGAACCTGACCGACGACGGCACGCAGTGTCTGCCAGGCTCGCTCATCGACTTTGACCCTTCGGTTTATATTGAGAATATCACAGACAAGAAGGACAAGGACTATGACAAGGGCTTCCGTGCATACGTGTTCTATGGCTTCCAGCACTCTACTGCCTGCGAACTTGACCAGAACACGATGTATAGCAAGCGTCCCGGCACCGAACTGATAGATCCGTTCATCCCTGCCAGCAGCCGCGACGGCAGACTGCTCGACAAGGAGGGAAGCGAGTATAAGGCTCTCTACAAAGGCCAGAACCCGCTCGACTTCAACTTCTTCGAGGCTTCGAGCATCCGCAAGGTGGGCAACAAGTACGTGATGGTGTTCTCTGGTTACAGCGGGCAGGAATATGGTCTCGGTGCTACGAACAGTGCCCTGCGCTACGCTTTCGGTGACTCTCCGCTCGGTCCTTGGCGCTCAGGAGGCGTGCTCGTTGACTCGCGCGGTGTGGTGCTCAACGAGGATGGTTCAAAACTCATCACCACCAATGCCGGCCACAACACCCACGGCTCGCTGCAGGAAATCAACGGCCAGTGGTATGTGTTCTACCACCGTCCGCCGCGTGGCTTCGGCAATGCACGTCAGGCTATGGTGGCACCAGTGAAGATTACATGGGACAAGAAGCCTGTGGCTCAGGGCGGCAAGGTGACGATTACCGGCTATGACCCGTTTGTCAAGAACAATGTGTGGACAGCCAAGGCAAGCGACGGCAATGAATATACCGGCGCAGAGGTGACCAGTGAAGGTTTCCAGATCTTCGGACTTCCTCCATACGACTATTATTCTGCAGGTATCGCCTGCTTCATGTATGGACCAAACAGCAACAACTGGATGCAGGACAACCATGATGTTTGGAACAACTCCATGGACTTGGCCGGCATACAGAATGGCGGCATCGTAGGTTTCAAATACTTCGGCTTTGGCGGACTGGCACAGGACACCAAGGGCGTGAAGGCTTTTGAGGGAACGAAGAAGGGTGACCACACCATGATTAACCTCTACCTGACACGTAGCGGCAAGGGTGCCTTCAAGATTCACATAAAGCTTGACGACCCTTGGAAAGGACAGGAAATTGGCGTCATTGACGTACCTGCACAGGCTGGCTATGGCATCGTAGGTTGCGAGGTTCCTGAAGTAGAGGGACTCACCGGTAAGCACGCCATATACCTTGTGGCTGAAGGTCCGGAGGTGCAGCAGCCAGAACAGCCGCAGCGCGGTCAGTGGGGGCAGCGTCCGCAGCAGCCACAGCGTCCGCAGGGACTGTTTGACCTGCACGGCATCCGTTTCTCGAAGGGTGTAGGTGCTCCGGCTCCTATCGTGCCTCAGGTTACTATATATGCCGACGGCAAGAAGTTGAACATCCCGGCACAGCCAATCCGCTCTACCAATCAGAACGGCTATACCGACCAGGTACGCTATCAGATGTATGCACCGCTGAAGAACAATACGAAGGTGGAGGCAGAGTCAAATGTATCGGGTGTTAAGTTTGAGATTAGTCCTGTCACTGCCGGCCGTGCCACGGTGAAGGCTACATACAATGGTAAGGAAAAGATATTCCTTATTAATTAATCACTCGACTTTCTCAAGCAAGACTTGCTAAGTAGTTAGAAGAAGATAGATGGTCCCTTTATCTCCCTCTAACTCCTTAAATTATTAATAATAGCAACGATGTGGAATGTACTATATAGATACTGTGTAGTTGCCGCAATGTTTACAGTAGGTTTGTTGGGAACGTATGCCGAAAACGTATCGTCGCCCAATGGCAGACTGACGGCAACCACCAGTGGTGCCACGCTGAACATCAGTTACAACCATAAGCATGTGCTTGAAATAGCAGATGCGGTTGCAGCTGATGCTCAGCTTGCTTTTGTCCGTCAGATAAAAGATGATTACCAGATGCTGACGGGTAAGCGCTCGCACTGTGTCAACGAAGCTAAAGAATACCGTTGCGGCAATATGCTGCTGCGACTATATGACGACGGTATCGTTTTCCGTTATGAATCCAGTGAAAATGGGGTGGGGAAGCAGCCTGCCTATCGCATACAAGAGGGCACACGCCGCTGGATGCAGCAGTGGTGTGATTCGTATGAGGGGTTCTTTCCGCTTGACACGACATATAAGGTGACGCCAGTTCCTTCATACAGCGGTATATCAAAGTCGGCAGAGGGTTGGAACAACCGCTGGGGCTATCCAGCACTGCTGGAACCACAGAACGGCGTGTTCGTGCTGATAACAGAAGCAAACATTGAGCATGGGCAGAGTGCATCATGCCTGATGAACGACGGCGAGATGTATCGTATCACACCTGCCGCCTTGAATCCTCAGTCTTCTGTCGCCAGTTCCGGTCATACGCCTTGGCGCGTTGCCGTCATAGGAGAGTTGAAGGACGTAGTGGAATCTACACTCGTGACGGATGTCAGTGAACCATCGCAGATTCCTGATGCAGGATGGATACAGCCGGGTGTGGTGTCGTGGATATACTGGGCTTACAATCATGGTTCCAACGACTACAGCATCATCAAGAAATATGTGGATTCGGCAGTTGCTCTGAATCTGCCCTACGTACTGATAGATGCCGAGTGGGACGAGATGAAGGACGGCAAGACCATTGAGAATGCCGTGGGCTATGCGAAGGAGAAAGGCATAAAGCCACTTATATGGTATAATTCTTCGATAGGGTGGGTTGACGGTGCGCCCACACCTAAGTTCAGACTGAACAAACCCGAAGACCGTGAGCGTGAGTTTGCATGGTGCGAGAAGATTGGCGTGGCAGGCGTGAAGATAGATTTCTTCTCAGGCGACGACCAGCGTAACATGGACTATCAGCTCGACCTCTTGGAGAGTGCGGCACGTCATCATCTGTTGGTCAACTTCCACGGTGCCACCATTCCACGCGGTTGGCAGCGCACATGGCCCAACCTGATGTCAACAGAGGGCGTCTATGGTGCAGAGTGGTACAACAATGTAGGTACATTCACGAACAAGGCTGCCTGCCATAATGCCACACTGCCATTTACACGCAATGTTATAGGTCCGATGGACTACACACCGTGTGCCTTCAGCGACTCGCAGCATCCGCATATTACCACCCATGCCCACGAACTGGCACTCACGGTTGTCTTTGAGAGTGCCCTGCAGCATCTGGCAGACCGTCCGGAGAGTTTCCTCGCACAGCCAAAGGAGGTGCAGCAGTTCTTTGGCGCATTGCCCACGGTGTGGGACGAGACACGTTTCGTAAGCGGTTATCCCGGCGAGAGTGTTGTGTTGGCTCGTCGCAGCGGCGACACATGGTATGTTGCAGGAATCAATGGCACGGATGAGGAGCGCGTGCTCGCAACGCCGCTGCGCTTCATTCCCCGTGGAGGCAGGGCAACACTCTATGCCGACGGAGCCCCCTGGCAAGTGACAAGCCAGAATAAGTTGCCCAAGCAGATAACCTGCAAGGCTCGCGGTGGTTTTGTTATGGTGATAAAGAAATGATGATATAGAAATAAGGAAAAAGATTGTAGTTGTGGGATGTTTAACCCACTAAAGAAAAGCCCTTCGTTTACTCATTGAGTTACGAAGGGCTTAATCTTTTTATGAACGAAGAATTTAACTATATATTGTTGCTAAATACTGACCTATAGCTCATTTTGCAGGATGGAATAGTCTTCAAAGGCTGATGAATACAGGTATTTTGAGCGATTCAAACGTTTCAGCACCAAAATTGACGTTCAAAAATGCTCAATAGCTCATTTTGCAGGATGGAACACACTCT
>JAEEHW010000060.1 GCA_016281055.1 Prevotella sp. | reverse complement strand
TCTGTCATTCCCATTGGCATATAGCATACAAATGCGACAAGGCTCGTTCATGTCTCACTGTGAGACATGGACGAGCCTTGTCGTTACAAATATCAAGATAATCAGAACATACTGATATACAATGTGTTACATAGGGGGGGGGTAACAGCTGTGGCGCGCCACTCAGAACGAAGGCGTCAGCCCCTATGTTAAGGGTGTTGCAAGCATAGTGATATGTAGTGGTGAGCATCATTGATTATTATTGTTGTTCTGTTAGTTATCTTTTGCCTTAGAGTGCTGTCTTATAGTACGAGTATATCGTGACTTTTTTGTGTCAGTTAATATCGTCGTTCGGTTAATGTCATTGCAGTTGTCTGTATCTTGATATTATGTTGTTAAAACGTTCGGTAATCAGTTTTCGTTTACACTCAGCTTTAGCAAGTCGAAGTACATCAGTCGAGTGTTCAGTGGCAGACGCCCCACACCAATGCCCATGTACTTGGCTTCCAGTCGTTCGTCATCAATCAAGTAGCAGAAGCCATTCTTTTCATAGTAGTGGAGTGTCTCAGGGCGGTTCAACGCATCAACGATTAGGAACCGACACCCCGTGCGGTTGTTAGTGCGGAAGAGCACCTTAATGAAATCCATGATGGCGGTACCAAATCCCTGCCCAGCGAAATCACTGCTGGTGCCAAGACGACCGATGAGCACGGCGGGGAAGCGTTTGAGCGTCTTGTCACGCAGATCGGTGTCTTCGAGAAATTGCTCCTTGTATTCATCGGTTATGCGATTCGTCAGACGAATGCTATCGTTAGATAACGAGAAGGCTGTGACTATGGTGTCAGGCTGCTCTTTGAGACAGAAAAGATATGTCTTGCCGAGAAGCTTACGCTGGTTGACAAGACAATCCTTGGCGAAGAACTCGTCAAGGTCTTCTTCACCACAACTAAAAGGTTTGCATTCGGACAGTTTCTCCTCCGAGGCGCGAACAAGGTCGCATCGAGTAAGTAGCTCGTCAACGGTCATAGTACATCGCAGGTTTTCAGAAAATTAGAAACCACTTGCGCCTCGTGACGGTAATCCTCAGTGCCAGGGTTCTGCTCGGTGAGGTTCGCCTCATTCTCAAAATGCTGTGCCGTCTCGCCGTAAAGCGTCGGGATAGCTCTTATTGCTGTTGCCATAGTTCTTTTATACTGAGTTAAATAATTCTGCTGCAATGTATCGCACGATAGGAAAAGCGAGTGTCTGCAAAGCAGGCTCGCGGTCGCTTTAGCGATTTCCTGAGTGCAATGTATCGCACAAAGTAAATAGTGCGTGTCAATCGAAGATTGGCGCACGTCTCTGATTTACGAGTGCAAAGTTACACATTTTTTTCTAAATAAACAGCAACCGCACGGAAAAAATGACAAAATTTTAATTGAAGTTGCCTCAGGATTACCACATGTTTATAAAAAAGGCAATGACATTGCAGTTGACACGACTAATTCTTGAAATGTAACCAGAATTAGCTACACTTCCTCAATCTCAAAGAAGAACCTATTGCCTAAAAAAACGGGCTTTTGCTTACAATTCGTAAGTAAAAGCCCCGTTTTTCGTGACACAAATCCTTAACGGATGTTAAATTCCATAGGGTATCGTAATAGCTATGCTTTTACACTGTAAAAGCTATCATATTACACTGTAAAAGCATAGCTATTACAAGGTAATATGATAGCTTTCATTTTGTCAAAGTATATCTTTCTCAATTCACAATGCTTTTTTCAATGCACAATGTTTTTTTCAATGCACAATAACAAATGCACAATGCACAATTACCATGCGGCAGCCAATTATGCATTGTGCATTTGTTATTGTGCATTGTGCATTGTGAATTATGCATTGATATAACGTTCGTAGAGCCACTGGTCTTGTTCTTCTATGGTCATGTGGCTGTTGTCGAGCAGCAGTGCATCGTCGGCCTTGCGCAGTGGTGATACCTCACGATGTGAGTCTATGTAGTCGCGCTCCTGCACGTTCTTAAGTATCTCGTCATAGTCGGCGGGCATGCCCTTCTGCTGCAGTTCGTCATAGCGGCGCTGCGCACGCACCTCTGCCGAGGCGGTGACGAATATTTTCAGTTCGGCATCGGGGAATACAGTGGTGCCGATGTCGCGGCCGTCCATCACCACGCCTTTCTCCCTGCCCATGGTACGCTGCTGGTCAACCATCGCTTCGCGCACGAATGGAATGGCGGCCACCTTGCTGACATGGTTTGACACTTCGATGGAACGTATCACGTCTTCCACTCGCTCGCCGTTGAGGTATGTGTCAGGTCGTCCGGTTTCCTCATTGAACTTGAACGAAATCTTCACCTCGTCCATCACCTCACGCAGACGGTCGGTCATGACCTCACCCTCTGCATCGAACAAGTTGTTGCGCATGCAGTAGAGAGTTACGGCGCGGTACATGGCGCCAGTGTCAACGTAAATATATCCAAGTTTCTTAGCCAGGGCCTTTGCCATGGTGCTCTTGCCACAGCTGCTGTGGCCGTCGATTGCTATTGTTATCTTTTTCATTTTCTAATGTATTATTTTATGGGAGCGATAGGGGAGTTGAAATGGAGTGATAGGGGAGTGATAGGGACAAATGTTCTTGACTGTGTCATCGCTAAAACATTCCCACTTTTCACTTTTTCACTCTTTCATTCTTTCACTTTTTCACTTCTCCCTCCCTATGGGGGAGGGTTGGGGTGGGGCTTATTTTTTCCCTGCACTGTTCCATCAGCCATTGCGGAGTGCTTGTGGCTCCGCAGATGCCTACGCTGCGGATGCCCTTGAGCCAATCGGCCTGTATCTCGTCAGGGCCTTCGATGAGGTGAGTGTTGGGGTTCTGCTCGCGGCAGGCATTATACAACACCCTGCCGTTGCTGCTCTTGCGGCCGCTAACAAAGAGTACGAGGTCATGGCGCTTGGCAAACTCGCAGATGCTGGGCATGCGGTTGGCCACAGAGCGGCAGATGGTGTCGAACGACTGGAACGTTGCGCCGGGCTCGATGTGTGCCTTGCAATATTCTATGATCTGGTGAAATTCGCTCAGCGACTTCGTAGTCTGTGAGTACAGATAGATATTATGTGAGAAATCAAGTTTCCTTACATCCTCCAGATGCTCTATCACGATGGCGTTGCCCTCGGTCTGCCCTACGAGTCCGAGCACCTCGGCATGGCCGTTTTTGCCGAATATCACGATGTCGCTGGGGCGTTCGCCGCTGTTCTCCTTTTCCTGCTCGTATTTCCGCTTGATGCGTTTTTGCAGCGCCAGCACCACGGGACATGTGGCATCAATGAGCGTGATGTTGTTGCGCTGCGCCGTCTCGTATGTTGACGGCGGTTCACCGTGCGCACGCAGCAGTACCGTGGCATCGTGCAGCCGCGCGAAGTCGTCGTGCTCTATGGTGCGCAGCCCCATGCTGCTCAGTCGCTCGCACTCCATGCCGTTGTGCACTATGTCGCCCAGACAACTCAGCGAGTGTCCGGATTTCAGTGTCTCCTCTGCCTTTGTGATTGCCGTGGTCACACCAAAGCAAAAGCCAGAGCCTTTATCTATCTCTACAGTCATTTTTATTCATTTTTCAATTCACAATGCCTTTTTTCAATGCATAATGCCTTTTTTCAATTCACAATGCATAATGCACAATGCACAATTACCATCCGGATCACATATTCTCATGCGGCAGCCAATTATGCATTATGCATTGTGCATTATACATTATGCATTGTGCATTTGTAATACAGGTCCAGTAAATCGTGTGCACCCATGAAACTGGTCTTCTCGCCCTCCTGCACACGCTGTTCCATCATGCGCATTGCCTCCTTTATTGTGGGGTCGTTGTAGAAGTCGTTGAGCAGGGCGTTGTTGATGGTTTCGCGCATCCAGTATTTGTTTTGCTGGCGGCGGCGGTAGTCGAAGTAACCGTTATTCTTTACGAAATCGAAATATTCGTAAATCATATCCCATATCTCCTTGATGCCGAGGCCGTAGAATCCAGAATAGGTCATGACCTTTGGCGTCCATCCGCTCTCGGGCACGGGATAGAAGTGCAGCGCATTGCGGAAGCCCTGTGCCGCCATCTGACAGCGCTTCACGTTGTCACCGTCGCATTTGTTCACCACGATAGCATCGCTTATCTCCATGATGCCACGCTTGATGCCCTGCAACTCATCGCCGGTGCCTGCCACCTGTATGAGAAGGAAGAAATCCACCATCGAGTGGCATGCCGTCTCGCTCTGTCCTACGCCCACGGTCTCGATGAAAATCTTGTCGAAACCGGCTGCCTCGCAGAGTATCACGGTTTCGCGTGTCTTGCGTGCCACACCTCCCAGACTGCCTGCCGATGGGCTGGGGCGTATGAAGGCATCGGGGTGGACTGAGAGTTTCTCCATGCGCGTCTTGTCGCCGAGTATGCTGCCCTTGGAACGCTCCGATGAAGGGTCGATGGCAAGCACTGCCAGTTTGCCGCCGTAGGTATTCAGCACATGCTGACCGAACTCGTCAATGGACGTTGACTTGCCGGCTCCCGGTACGCCGCTGATGCCGATGCGCACCGATTTACCGCTGTGTGGCAGACAGCGTTCTATCACCGCCTGCGCCTTGGCCTGATGCTCTGGGATCACACTCTCCACCAGCGTCACCGCCTGCGACAGCATGGTAACGTTGCCTTTAAGTATTCCATCCACCATTTCGTCAACGGTATATTGACGGCGCACGAAACGCTTGCGGTTCAGGTAAGGATTGATGCTGCCTGGCTGCACCACGCCATTGTTGACGGTCAGTCCCTTGTATTCTTCGCTATTCTCCGGATGATTCACAGGATTATCGTAAATTGAAAATTTATTATTTGAATATGTTTTCAATATGCAAAGTTACATATTTTTTTGAAATAATCTGCCCTTTGACAGTTGTTTTTGCATTTGTTCACATTGACGAAAATCACTTTTTGTAAAAAGAATAGTTGTAGGTGAATAATATAAGAAAGTGCTGCATATTCGTAGAGATACAGAATATGCAGCACTTTTCTTTTTGTTTTCTTCTTTTATCCTACTTGACTGCCGGGCTTTACGTCGGTAGATGTTGTGGTGACGCTCAATGTACCGTCGTAGTTTACGGCGGAGAGTATCATGCCCTGGCTTTCTTCGCCCATCATCTTGCGAGCGGCAAAGTTGGCAACAAACAATACCTGCTTGCCAACAAGCACCTGTGGGTCTTCGTAGTAGGCGGCTATGCCGCTGAGGATTGTGCGACCGTCAGGTGTTCCGTCATCAATGTGGAACTTCAGCAGTTTCTTTGACTTCTTCACCTTCTCGCATGATGTTACGAGTCCTACGCGGATGTCGAGTTTCTCGAAGGTGTCGAAATCCACGTTCTCTTTCACCGGTTCCGGTTCATAGTTGGCAGCCTCGTTGGCTTTCTTCGCATCGTCAAGTTTCTTGAGCTGTGCATCAATCACGCTGTCCTCTATTTTCTCGAACAGCAGTGCAGGCTCAGCCAACTGATGGCCGGCTTTGAGAATATCCATGCTGCCGAGCTGCTCCCATTCGAAGGTAGGCAGGTTGAGCATCTCACGCAGTCTCTTTGATGAGAATGGCAGGAACGGTTCGAAGGCGATGGCGAGGTTTGCCGTAAGCTGCAGACAAACGAAAAGTATGGTCTTAACGCGCTCTGGGTCTGTCTTCCATACCTTCCATGGCTCGCACTCGGTGATGTAGCGGTTGCCTATGCGTGCAAGGTTCATGGCCTCCTTCTGTGCCTCGCGGAACTTGAATTGCTCCAGATATTCCTCTACGCGTTCCTTGACGTCCTTGAATTCTGATATGGCTTGATTGTCAACGTCGAGCAGTTGGCCGCAAGCAGGAACCTTTCCGTCGAAATATTTCTTGGTAAGTTGCAGGGCGCGGTTTACGAAGTTGCCGTAGATGGCGACAAGTTCTGAGTTGTTGCGCTCCTGGAAATCCTTCCAGGTGAAGTTGTTGTCCTTGGTCTCAGGTGCATTGGCGGTGAGGACGTAGCGCAGCACATCCTGTTTGCCTGGCAGGTCAACGAGGTACTCATGGAGCCATACAGCCCAGTTGCGTGAGGTTGATATCTTGTCGTCCTCAAGGTTGAGGAACTCGTTGGCTGGCACGTTGTCAGGCATGATGTAGCCACCGTGCGCTTTCATCATCACAGGGAAAATGAGGCAGTGGAACACGATGTTGTCCTTGCAGATGAAGTGGATGAGGCGTGTGTCGTCCTGCTGCCACCACTTCTGC
>JAEEHW010000059.1 GCA_016281055.1 Prevotella sp. | reverse complement strand
TCAGAAGTTAAAAATGATTAGCTATTCTGAGAATTAAATATAATAGAAAACCTGATAAAAAGAATTATCCCTACAAACTGGTGTTTGCAGGGATATTCTTTTGAGGGTGCCCGGTGGGACTCGAACCCACGACATTCAGAACCACAATCTGACGCTCTAACCAACTGAACTACGGGCACCATAGTTGTTGTTTTTGTTAAGCGAGTGCAAAGGTAATACTTTTTTCTGAACTGACAAAATTTTTTGAGGAAAAATATTTCAATAACAATAAATATTTGTGTTTTTCATGAATTTTTAGTAACTTTGTCTTTAATATACTCGGGGTGCTGATGAATTTTGTCCTGAAAACGACAGAATACAAGGCTGAGATTATACCCATAATGACCTGATGCAGGTAATGCTGCCGTAGGGAATGGATTTTAGAATGACGAACTTCGAGTGATGACCGCTTTATTATTATATGCGGTTGTTGCTCATTGTTTTTATTATATGATATGAAGATAAAAGTTAATAATAAGGAAACAGAGACGTCTGCAAAGAACGTAGGCGAACTGGCAAGGGAACTGGCTCTGCCGGAGCGTGGCGTGGCATTGGCTGTTGAACAGACAATGATTCAGAGAAGTAACTGGGACAGTACACCACTTAAAGAAGGTGCTAATGTGTTGATCATAAAAGCTGCTTGCGGAGGATGATTCAGTTTATTAGTCATTACACGGATAAATACACTTACCTTGACTCCATACGGATGGCACTGGAAGGTGGATGCCGGTGGATTCAGTTGCGCATGAAAGATGTAACGGCAGATGAGATACGTCCTGTAGCAATGCAAGTCAATGCAATGTGTAAGGAACAGGATGCTACCTTTATTATAGATGACCACGTAGAACTTGTTAGGGAAATCGGTGCTGACGGCGTGCATCTTGGGAAGAATGACATGCCCATAGCAGAAGCCCGTAAGTTGCTTGGCAGGGATTTTATAATAGGAGCGACGGCAAATACCATTGATGACGTGAGGGCGCATTGCTCAGCAGGGGCAGACTACATAGGTTGCGGCCCGTTCCGCTTTACTTCAACGAAGAAGAATCTCTCGCCAGTGTTAGGCCTTGAAGGATATGAATACATAGTGAAATGTATGAAGGAAGAGGGAATGAGTATTCCTGTGGTGGCAATAGGAGGCATAACGGCAGAGGACATTCCGCAGATAAAGGCTATAGACATAGACGGCATTGCGCTGAGCGGCAGTGTGCTGACGGCATCAGAGCCGGTAGAAGAAATGAAACGACTTATAAAAATAGAAAAACAAGTATATGGATAAACTGATTATAGCAGGACGTGAGTTTAACTCGCGTCTGTTCCTGGGAACAGGAAAATTCAACAACAATGCCCTGATGGCAGAGGCTATCAAGGCAAGTGAGACGGAAATGGTGACAGTGGCAATGAAGCGCGTGGAACTGGATGACGAGCAGGATGACCTGCTGACACACATCACGCAGAACAAAAACATACAGCTGTTGCCAAACACAAGTGGTGTGCGCAATGCTGAGGAAGCAGTGTTTGCTGCACAGATGGCACGCGAGGCATTCGGTACTAACTGGCTGAAACTGGAGATACATCCAGACCCTCGCTATTTGCTGCCTGATTCAGTGGAGACGCTGAAGGCCACAGAGCAGTTGGTAAAACTGGGTTTTGTGGTACTGCCATACTGCCAGGCAGACCCCACACTGTGCAAGCACCTTGAGGAGGCTGGTGCCGCCACCGTTATGCCGTTGGCTGCTCCTATAGGAACGAACAAAGGATTGCGCATGAGAGATTTCCTGCAGATAATCATAGAGCAGGCCACAGTGCCTGTGGTGGTGGATGCAGGTATTGGCGCTCCGAGCCATGCCGCAGAGGCAATGGAACTGGGAGCAGACTGCTGCTTGGTAAACACTGCAATAGCTGTAGCTGGCGACCCTGTGCAGATGGCGGTGGCATTCAAAGAAGCTGTGATAGCAGGCCGTCGTGCATATGAAGCAGGTCTCGGCGCAGTGAGTGACAGCGCTGAGGCTTCAAGTCCGTTGACCGCATTTCTTAATTAAAACTCTTAACTCATAACTTGGACATCACTATGCCACAAGATAACAAAGCATACGCAAAAAGAGAAAAAGCATACATGCAGGGCAAGCTGTTCCCATATATAAAGGTGGGAATGACAAAGGTGAACCTTACGCCAACGGTGACGAAGGATAAGAATGGCGTGCCCCATACAGAACAGAATGCCCCGGTATACATATACGACACAAGCGGCCCATTCTCAGATCCTAATATAGAGGTGGATTTGAAGAAAGGTCTGCCGCGCATGAGAGAGCAGTGGATAATTGACCGTGAGGACACGGAACAGTTGTCGGAGATAACGAGCGAGTATGGCAAGCAGCGACTTGCAGACCGTTCGCTCGACTCACTGCGCTTTGAGCATATACAGTTGCCACGCCGTGCAAAGCAGGGCAAGGCAATAACGCAGATGGCATACGCCAAGGCCGGCATTATAACGCCGGAGATGGAGTATGTGGCAATGCGCGAAAACATGAACTGTGAGGAACTGGGTATCAAGACGCATATCACACCGGAGTTTGTGCGTGACGAGATAGCCAGAGGTCGTGCGGTGCTTCCTGCAAACATCAACCACCCGGAGAGTGAGCCGATGATAATTGGCCGCAACTTCCTTGTGAAGATAAACACCAATATCGGAAACTCTGCCACCACATCTTCCATAGACGAGGAGGTGGACAAGGCTGTGTGGTCATGCAAATGGGGAGGCGACACACTGATGGACCTTTCCACTGGTGCAAACATTCACGAAACGCGTGAATGGATTGTGCGCAACTGTCCGGTGCCGGTTGGTACGGTACCAATATATCAGGCACTGGAGAAAGTGGACGGAAAGGTGGAAGACCTTGACTGGGAGATATTCAAGGACACGCTGATAGAACAGTGCGAGCAAGGTGTTGACTACTTCACCATCCATGCAGGCATACGCCGTCAGAATGTGCATCTTGCCGATTCGCGCCTTTGCGGAATAGTAAGCCGCGGCGGTTCTATAATGAGCAAATGGTGCCTGATACACGACAAGGAATCATTCCTTTATGAGCATTTCGATGATATCTGCGACATCGTGGCACAGTATGACGTGGCCCTGTCGCTCGGTGACGGACTGCGCCCTGGTTGTACGGCAGATGCCAATGATGCGGCACAGTTTGCGGAACTGGATACCATGGGCGAACTCGTGACGCGTGCATGGGAGAAGAACGTGCAAGCATTTATTGAAGGACCAGGCCACGTTCCGATGCATAAGATACGTGAAAACATGGAGCGTCAGCTTGACCATTGCCACGAGGCACCATTCTACACACTTGGTCCGATAGTGACAGACATTGCGCCGGGTTACGATCATATCACGAGCGCCATTGGTGGTGCACAGATAGCATGGTTTGGTACAGCAATGCTTTGCTATGTGACGCCAAAAGAACACCTTGCATTGCCTAATCGTGAAGACGTGCGTGTAGGTGTCGTGACATACAAG
>JAEEHW010000006.1 GCA_016281055.1 Prevotella sp. | reverse complement strand
ATCGCCGCGCAGGCAAGGCTTGTTGCCGTAGATGCTGCAAGGACGGCATTTAAGGTCATGGCGTTGCACACAGTCGTCCTCGCTCTGTCCCCAGCCAAGGAAACCTGCCCACGGATGCGTAGCACCCCATATGCTCACCACACGGGTACCCATGAGCGATGCAAGGTGCATGTTGGCGGAATCCATGGATAGCATAACGTCCAAGTCCTTCATAAGCTGAAGCTCATAATATAGTGAAGAGTCTGTTAGTGAAGAGTGAAGAGTGAAGAGTGAAGAAGGTTTAGCTCGGCGGCCCGAAGGGGAAAGCCAATTTGAATTACCTTTTGACTGGCATTCTTCACTCACATCTTCCTTCTCCCCCCGTAAATTAAATTTTTCACTCTTCACTCTTAACTCTTCACTTAACGTAGAGGCCAACTCTACGTTGCTGTATTTTTCTGCCCATTTCTCCATCTGCTCTTTTTCTTTTCCTCCGCCACCAAAAAGGATGATGCGGCACTCTGGCCTTTTCTCTATAAGCAGTTCTATCACCTTCTCCATCCTCTCCACAGGATATATCTTACCCTGATGGGCGGCGAAGGGAGCGAGGCCAATCCTCGCTGCGCTCGGAAGTGAAGAGTGAAGAGTGAAAAGTGAAGAATTATTAAGTGAAGAGTGAAGAGTGAAGAGTGAAGAATTTGAGTTACCTTCACTAAATGAAGATTCCGCAGGGGATTCTTCACTCTTCACTCTTAACTCTTCACTTGAAGCGCCAAGCGCTTCACAATAGTTCTCAAACGCCGTTGGTAGTCTCATCAACTGCTTCTTCTCCTCTGGTGCCGTAATCTTGCGGCGCAGTGAGCGGTGCTTGTCCATCTTGCGCACCTCATAGCCATATACACGGAAGAGATTGCGCAGGAACTTCGTCCTTAACACGTCGTGCATGTCGATGACCAAGTCGAAGTTCATCAGGTGCAGTTCGCGAAACAGTCTGTAAAGCCCTGGAATGCCCTTGTAATCGCGTTTAGGGTCTTTGCCGAGGAAATATACGTTTGGAGCAAGATCGTCGAACAGAGGGGCATGAAACGGCTTTGAGAGCACCGTCAGCGTATCACTGGGGTGCTTCAGTGCATATTCGCGCACTACGGGAGCCAGCATGGCAACGTCGCCAAGGGCAGAGAATCTTATAAGCAGTATGTTCATCTTTTAATTCTTTACAGGAAACAAAGTTACTATTTTTTTCTCTCCCAGCAAAGAAATGGACAAAAAAAATCCCGGAAGGAAATTAAAAACCTTCCGGGAAATTTTATTTACGCTTATTGTGCATTATGCATTGTGCATTATGCATTGTGCATTGCATAATTACTTCAGCTGTGCGCCGGCAGCGTTGAACTGCTTGTCGCCAGTAGCGATGATGAGCTTACCGTTCTTGATGAACTTAGCAGGAGCTGCAGCCTTAACCTCCTCGGTCACTGCCTCTACAGCTGTTGCAGTATCATCTACAAGTGCATCAATCCAGTAAATGTGGCAACCGTTGGTGTTGGTAACAACTACGTCAACAACCTCTGGTACTGATACTGTTGCGTTGAAGTTGTCAGCCTTAGCACCTACAGCCTCAGCAGCAGAAACTATCCATGTCTGCTCAGTGTATGTTGTTGGAGGTGTTACTGCATTGCCGTTACCATCCTTAAGCTCTACACCGTCAAGCGTGAGTTTCACACCGCGTGGGTCTGCTGGGTTAAGCTTGTGGCTCTCTACACCAATGGTTATCTCGCTGCCTACAACAACGTTCTTAATGGTGAACGAACCGTTCTTGCCACCCATCCAGAGGTAAGAACCACCTTCATAAGTACCGAGAGAAGTAGAACCGTAGTCCACAGCGAGAGCAATAGCGCGTGAAGCGTTGTATGTTGAGTTATTGAATGTAAGACCCTTGAGTTCCTCTATTACCTCGCCGTTAGCCTCAAGCTGTCCGTCAGCATTTGCAGAACCAAAGAACCAGAAACACTTGTCCTTAGAGAGAGCATAAGTATCACACTCCTTACCTGGTGCCTTTTCATGGTCAGACCATGTAGCATCGTTATTTACACATTTAGTAGTATTTTCCTTTCCTTCTACATCGGTTACAGTAACCTTAACAGCCTCTGCCTTCAGGTTAGCTATGGTTGCCTCGCTGAAGTTTGTGAAGTCCCAAGTGTGTGTTGATACTATAGGCTCAACTTCCTTCTCCTTAATTTCTATTACGATAGTGTCAGTTGTAACTGTCTCAGTGGTCTGGTCGTCATACTCTACTGTAACCTTACCGAAAGCATAGTATGTACCTACGCCGCCCTGTACGAATGCCATCTTAACAGCCATCTCGCTGTCATAGATATTGTACTCAACAGCATCCTTCGGAGTTCCTGGCTCAACCTTTACGAGACCCATGGTAGCAGTGAACTTGCTTTCATCCTTCTGGCTGCTCTCATAAATGTAGTAGTCAGAGAGCTGTGGCATGTCAGGATCACCCTTAGTGTATGTGATGGTATCAGGCAGCCAGCTTTCAATTTTAAGATAGTTGCCTTCTACAACATTGATAACTATAGTGTCAGATACATAACTACTATCAGTATTTTCATCGAACTGAGCCTCTATATTCACGAATGCATAGTAAATGCCAGGACCACTCTGTGTTGTGAATGCCAAAACTTCATCCATGCTACCAAGCATATTGTATTCAACCTCTTTCTTGTCTATACCTGCCAATACTTTTGCAAGACCTAATTTCTTACTTACAGACATAGCATTGGTCTCAACTGATACATAGTCATTGCAGAGATTTGGGAACTCATCCTCACCATACTTTACAGTGATAGTGTCAGGCAGTGTAGACTCAACGTCGAAATATTTGTAGTCGCCGGTCTTTACAATATAAAGCATGTCAATACCCATCAAAGCAGAACCTGCAGCAGAGAACATCAGATCAGTACTGCTCTTAACAGCAAACTCTGATTCAAACTCTTCTAAGTTTACTTTAGTGCAAGTAAAGTTACCTGCCTCAGTCTGGGTTGCATCATTAAGATAGAATTTCCAATTACTGTTAGGCTCCTTTGCTGAATCATAGATTACTGCATGCATCTTATATGTTCCGTTGTCAAGATTAGCAATTTTTACATCCTCACTTGCATATGCAGAAGATGAGTTAGAGCTACGGATAGCAGTATTTGCAGTAGTACATGCTGTCATGCCTTCAATATCCTCACCCTCAGTAAGGAATACTACATTCTCTACACCAGCTACTTCATCGTATGACAATGTCTCAACCTGATTGTCAGCGGTCAATTTGAACTTGTGGTTATATTCCTTATCTGT
>JAEEHW010000058.1 GCA_016281055.1 Prevotella sp. | reverse complement strand
TTATAGAAGAGAAGTCTGACATACCGACTATACATGCCAACAATGTCCATTTGATTGTTGAACCTGAACCGACAGTCGCAAGTGAACCCATAGTTGATTATGATGAACTGAATGTTGTGACTAAAAGTTTCGATGGCAACGCAAAACCCGAAGTAAAGAGATATGAAGTTCGTTATGACTATATTATTGGTAATCCACCTTTTGTGGGAGCACGTCAGATGTCGGATTCACAGAAAAAGGATATTATCACTATTTTCGGTTCCAAATGGCAAAACGTTGGCAATATGGACTATGTCTGCTGTTGGTATAAGAAAGCAACCAATGTGATGCAACACAACCGCAATTGCCAAGCAGCTTTCGTTTCTACAAATAGTATCTGTCAAGGTGAACAAGTTGCGTCACTATGGGAGAAACTATTTGACGAAGGGGTGTCAATCAACTTTGCTCATCGCACGTTCCGATGGGATAGTGAGGCAACCCTAAAAGCCCATGTACACTGCGTCATTGTAGGTTTTGGATATAGGGAAATAGCGCCAAAGATGCTCTTCGATAATGGGCAGAGCAAACAGGTGGATCACATCAATGCCTATTTGACTGATGCCCCTGACGTGTTCGTTAAAAAGCGTAACACTCCCCTGTGTGACGTGTCGCAGATGAACTACGGTAGTTTTGCACTTGACGATGGGAACTATACTATCAGTAAAACGGAATATGAAGAACTTGTGGCAGCCGACCCAAGCATTACGCAATTCTTACGACTATTCATCGGTGCACAGGAGATGCTTCACTCTGTTGAGCGATATTGTGTTTGGTTGAAAGATGTTCCATTGTCGCTCTACGCACATAACTCCATTATCCGCCAGAAAGTGGAACGGGTTCAACAGTGGCGTGCTGCCAGCAGTCGTAAGAACACTGCACTACTAGCCGACACCCCGACACTCTTTGCTGAGATACGTCAGCCAACCACACAATATCTTGCTGTGCCTACTGTTTGTTCTGAGAAACGTCGTTATATCCCCATGATGTATCTCATGCCAGATGTCATCGCAAGCAATCAGCTATATATAGTTCCAAATGCTACGCTTTATCATTTCGGCATTCTTGAAAGCAATATTCACATGGCCTGGATGCGGGCAGTTTGTGGAAGATTGAAGAGCGACTATCGCTATTCTAATAGCGTTGTCTATAATAATTTCCCCTGGCCGCAACCAACTAATGAGCAACGGCAGCGCATAGAGCAAGCGGCCCAACAGATACTGGATGCACGTGCTAAGAATACCGGCACCTCGTTAGCAGACCTCTATGACCCTGTCCTCATGCCCGTAGATCTTCGCAAAGCCCATCAGGAGAACGACCGTGCCGTAATGCAAGCCTATGGTTTTCCTGTGAAGTCCACCTTTACGGAAAGCCAGTGCGTAGCAGAGTTGTTTAAGTTATATAAGGAAAAGACAAAGTAAGCGTAAAAGAATGGGGCAGATAAAATTTGAAACACAGCTGTCATTCATTGAAACCAACTTTTCTCGTTTGGTTTATTATGATGTAAGTGGTGACAAAGAAATAATGCTGAATTGTGAAACAAAGACACAAAGATGTAGATTTTGTGGAAATGAAAACAGAGATTTTTTCAAAGAAAAGGCACACGTTATTCCGCATTCAATTGGGAATAAAGTCTTAAAATCCTCTTATGAGTGTGATAAGTGCAATACGAGATTTTGCAAAATGGAGAGTCAATTTTCTAATTTCATGGCCTTATACCATGTATTTTCTCATGTCAGCCGGGGAGAGAAAGAGCCGATATATAGAAATAATTCCCAATCAACGATAAAAGCAAATGCTGATGGAATAGACATTTATCTTGTACCTGAAGATAAAAATTTAAAAGTAGAACTTGATAGAGAAGGGAAGATGATTACTGTTGAGGGCGTAAGAAGTTATATCCCATTAGATGTATACAAGGTGTTTGTGAAAATGGCTTTATGTATTATGCCCGAAAAAGAGATGAAGTATTTTAATAGTACTCTGAAATGGTTGATGAGTGAAAATATGTTGATACCTAATTTATATTTGTCAATTAGGATGTATAAATACGTAGAGCCATTTAATGGCGCATGTATGGTATATAAACGAAAAAGCGGTTGTAAAGAGAATGTTCCGTGCTATCTGTTTTGTTTAACATACAATAATTTCTTTTTTCAAATAGCCATTCCTTTGTGCACTCAGGATGCGGGGATAAAGGGAACAGTTAAGATGCCTTATATTCCATGCATTATGGACAAAGAAGGAACTGGTTATAATGAATATTGGCTAAATCTTTCCTCACTAGAAAAGGTTACAAAAGAAAAGGTCTCACTAAAATTTGATGTAGGAGATTGGGTAATTTAATAGTATATTTATGGAATACGGAATAGTTTATCTTTTAACCAATCCTGTAATGCCTGGTCTTGTGAAGATTGGCATGACGACACAGGAAGATATTGACAAGAGGATGAAGGAACTCTATACAACGGGCGTTCCTGTTCCCTTTGAGTGCCAGTTTGCTTGTAAGGTGAAGAAAGGCGACTGCGCCAAGATTGAGAAAGCCCTGCACACGGCCTTTGCTCCGCAGCGCATCAATGCTAACCGTGAGTTCTTCCGCATACAGGTGGAACAGGCTAAGGCCATCCTTGAACTATTCCACCATACCGACGTAACGGAAGAAGTGAGCGACGAAATAGAAAGTGACCTGACTGATGACGATAAAGCAGCATCGGCAAAGGCACAGATTCATCGTCCACCGCTCAACTTCTACGAAATGGGAATGCAAAAGGGTGATGTCCTGCAATGGAAAGACGACCCAACGATAACCGTTACGATTGTATCGGAACGGAGAATAAGCTACGAGGGCGAGGAAACTTCTATCAGTTCACTCTCTGCCAAGTTGAAAGGCTACAAGGTCAAGCACATTGCCCCTGGTGCTCACTGGCTCTATAAGGAAAAACTTCTCAGCGACATTTACGATGAAACTTATCCGTTTGAAGAATAACTATGGAAATAAAGGACTTTATAAAGGAAGCATTACTCCAAATAGTAGATGGCGTTTCAACTGCCAACGAAGCACTACAAGACACGTAACAGGGCTAAAGGGATGTAGCCAAGGCCTATTATGGCAGGCAAACGAACTATGTATATATATGGTGATTGCTGATTAATACTACAAAGTAACCAAACCAACGAGCGATGAAGTTAATCTACTACATCGCTCGTCTGTGTTTATGACCAAAGAAACATCCTCCTCATCGTTCTTCGTAAACAAAGCGTCGCAATTACCGAGCGAATGGCGTTAATATGTTTTCACAGGACTGACGTTACATCAAAACAAAATGATTCCCCGTTTGGCAGAATGTTTGTCAAACGGGGAATTTAGTTGAAAAGTGTCTGACTTTTTGTTTGTATATTCGGAAAATTATGTAAATTTACACAATTTTCCGAATAAACATTTGGTTATAATCGGAAAATTATGTAAATTTGCACAAAAATCCGAATAGAAACATGAAATACATACAGAGGGAAGCATATCTCAGAAAGCTGATTAATAGGATGGACAACGGCGAGGTGAAGATTATAACAGGGCCAAGACGTTGTGGCAAGTCATGGTTGCTTAGCAGAATATTCAAGGATTATCTGTTGGAACAGGGCATTGACGAAAGCCAGGTAATAATAATATCGTTTGATATTGATGATGAAGAAGAACATGGCGACCTCACTGACGGTAAGACATTGAAAGACTATCTGTATAGTCGTATTAAAGATGACGAACGAAATTATTACGTCATCCTCGATGAGATACAGGAGGTGGATGGCTTTGAGAAGATTGTGAATGGCCTGAATGCAAAGGACAATGTTGACGTGTATATAACAGGAAGCAACTCACATTTCTTGTCAAACGACATCAGAACTATATTCCGTGGACGCGGTGACGAAGTAAGGGTCTATCCGCTGTCATTCAAAGAGTTTTGTACGGAGAGGACAGAACCCGTCAGTGAGCTATGGAAAGAATACTATACCTATGGCGGCATGCCCGGACTGTTGCGCCAGCGCACGCCGGAACAGAAGGTTTCATACTTGCAGCGTTTATGGCAAAAGACATATCTTGATGATGTAATTGACAGAAACAAGATAAGAAACCGTGAGGCTCTGTCATCACTGACTGACGCTCTGTGTTCGTCTGTTGGTTCGCTTACAAATCCCAATCGCATAAGCAATGTGTTGAGAAACGTACAGGCTACCAAGATAGACCCAGATACCATATCCAAGTATATGGATTGCTTGAAAGACGCATTTCTGTTTGAGGAGGCCAGGCGCTATAATATCAAAGGAAACAAGTATTTCGAGAATATAAAGAAATATTACGCCATTGACGTAGGCCTGAGAAACGCAAAACTGAATTTCCGTCAGCAGGAACCAACACACATTATGGAAAATGTGATATATAATGAGCTGCGCATAAGAGGGTATCTGGTAGATGTAGGCGTAGTAGAATCGCGGGAGATGCGCAACGGCAAGTCCGAACTCATTCACTATGAGATTGACTTCATTGCAAGCAACGGCATGGAGAAATACTACATACAATCAGCTTATGCCCTTGATAATGAACTTAAGAAACAGCAAGAACTAAATGCCTTGCAGCGTATAGACGACAGTTTCAGAAAAATCGTTATCATAGGCAATGACATAGCGGAATACACTGACACAAAGGGAATACGCTTCATGGGTTTATACCAATTCCTAATGTCAGGACTCGACAAGGAAATGTAAACCATGTGATGGAATTTCAAATTAGGAAAACAGGAGTCTTTGTTATAATCTATAAATTTCCATTAATATGGTATTCGCTGAACAGTTACTTTTGCGTTAATGCCTTTAATGACATTCGTTAATGTCGTTAATGCTTTGCCATAGGTTTATTAATGACATTAATGGTCTATATTCATGGCATTAACGATGAAAAATATTTATTTCGTTAAAGTAGAATATAATTAATTCCATTCCCAATGGCTCATCAGGATTTCACAGGACTGACGTTACATCAAAACAAAACAATACCCCGTTTGACAGAATGTTTGTCAAACGGGGAATTTTGTTGCAAAGTGTCAGATTGGAAAGTTCTGGTTTGCGGAGCAAAATAGAATGTGGGGATGGTTTCGTTTCTCCTTTTTAGGCATGTTTTTGGTTCCGAAGCTCTTCTTTTTCCCGGTTTTTGTTAGAAGAAATGGTGAGGGCGATGTAATAGGGCAGCTTTTAGAAGGTAATATGATAGCTATTGCATTGTAATATGATAGCTATTGCATTGTAATATGATAGCTATTGCATTGTAATATGATAGCTATTACATCGTAATAAAGCAGCTATTACACTGTAATATGATGCATATTACTGTGGCAGGAAAAAGTCTCAAAAACTAAATGGCTGATATAAAAGAAATTAACAAAATCGCTATATTTCCGCTGTACGGAACTGCGGGAAAGATTTTTTGAAATATGCGAGTATTTTGGCACTGCGAAAAATCACTTTGTCAGTGAAATGGTTGTTTTTATAACATATTGTTAGTCTTTTGCGTTAAGACCGTTAATGACACTCGTTAATGTCGTTAATGTCTTGCCTACGGCGTACCATAAATTGTCACGAATGATCATTAATTTTCCCACAAATTTAATTTATGGTGAATTTTATGGCATTAATGGGCGTTAATGGTGCCTCGCAGAGAATAAAATTCCATTAATATGCCATTGACCTTAACTGAAAAAGGTTGTCATTTTTTTGTAAGAACGCTATCTTCTTTTGTCAAATTCCGCCTAATGACAAAAAAAATGCAGTTTTTTTCATCTGAATAAGATATTCTTGTTTTTTTTTAGTAATTTTGCATCTTGAAAAAGTTATTAATCACACTCAAATATATGAATATTTCGGTTATTGGCGCCGGCAATATGGGCGGCGCACTCATCCACGGATGGGCAAAGAGCGGCAAGGTCAGCCTTACCATTGCAGACAAGAACGAGGCACTGCTCGCCAAGTTCAAGGAGACATACCCGGCAATCACCACCACTGCCGACAACGTGGCAGCGGTGAAGAATGCCGACATCGTGGTCGTCGTAGTGAAGCCATGGCTCATGCCGGTGGTGCTGGAGGAGATAAAGCCGGCACTTGACTTGAAGAAGCAGATCGTAGTGTCTGATGCAGCAAACTTCACCACCGACAAGCTTGCTGAGACTCTCGGCACTGCCGGTCAGTACTGCTATGTGATACCAAACATTGCTGCCGAGTTCGGCGCAAGCATGAGTTTCATTGCCAAGGGCAAGGACACTACCGACGATTCTCTTGCACAGGTGAAGGCACTCTATGACCTCTGCGGCGACACACTTGTGGTTGCCGAGAACCTTGTTGGTCCCGGCATGATGATGGCTTCATGCGGCATAGCATACGTAATGCGATACATACGCGCGCAGATGGAAGGCGGATGCGAGATGGGCTTCTACCCACAGCAGGCAAAGCAGATAGCACTGCAGACCATGCAGGGTGCGGTGTCGCTGCTGAAAGAAACCGGATGGCATCCAGAGGAAGCCATCGACAAGGTTACCACCCCTGGCGGTGTAACCATCAAGGGCTTGAACGAGCTTGACCATGCCGGATTCAACTCTGCGGTAATCCGCAGTTTGAAGGCAGGTCTGAAATAAATCCTAATGACCGATTTGGAATAAACTTATTCTTTGGAAGTGGCAGGAAAACAGAAATGTTATTTTCCTGTCACTTTCTTATTTCTCCTTCCAATCATTATCGCTGCGATGGAGAACAGTAGCAATATGTATGGGTAATATAGATGCGGTATAATCTGCACAGGGTTGATACCAGCCAGTGCAGCGCCCATCAGCATCTGTGCTCCGTATGGTATGATGCCCTGCATGATACATGAGAAGGTGTCGAGGATACTTGCCACACGGCGTGGGTCGAGATGAAAGCGATTGCTGATATCGCGTGCAATGCCTGATACGGTGATGATGGCCACGGTGTTGTTTGCCGTGCATATATCCACTACGCTCACCAGTGCACCGATGCTCAATTCTGCGGTGCGTTCAGAGTGGACGTGCTTGAGAATCTTGTCCATCAGGAATCGTATGCCGCCGTTGGCACGTATCACCTCAAGTACACCGCCTGCCAGCATGGTGATGATGATGAGTTCGCCCATGCCCATGGTGCCGTCGGCCAGTGCCTTGAACCAGGTCGTCACGGTGTAGTCGCCGTAACACAGTCCCACGATGCCTGTCAGCAGTATTCCCAGTGTGAGCACTATCAGTACGTTTACGCCCAGCATGGCGGTGATGAGCACCACCACGTATGGCATCACCTTGAGGAAGTTTGCACTGGGCAGTTCACCCGGTGAATTTACCCCTGTACCCATCACTGCGTAGTATATCAGTACGAGCATGGCTGCAGGTGCGGCAATGCGCATGTTTGTCTTGAATTTGTCGCTCATCTTACATCCCTGCGACTGCGTGGCGCATACCGTGGTGTCGGATATGAACGACAGATTGTCGCCGAACAAGGCACCACCCACCACTATTGCGGCTATGTATGGTGTCCCAGAACCTATGGCTGCGCTTATGCCTACGGCGATGGGCATCACAGCCACTATGGTGCCTACGCTGGTGCCTATCGACAGCGAGATCACTGCCGATGCAAGAAACAGTCCGGCATATATGGTGTCTGACGGTACGAGTGACAGTGTGATGTTCACCATGTCGTTGATGCTGCCCATCTCCTTGGCGGAGTTGGCGAAGGCACCGGCAAGTATGAAAATCCATATCATCAGCATCATGTTCTCAGAGCCACCGCCGCGACTGAATACCTTGATGCGGTGTTTCAGTGTGCCTTTGCTGACGCATATAGATACTATTGATGTAAACATGAACGCCACGGATATGGGAACCTTATAGAAATCACCCAATGCGATGGAGACACCGAGATATACGCAGATGAAAAATATTAGTGGGGTAAGTGCTAACATGTGGTTGTAATAAAGTGGGATATATGAAAAACAAGACAAAATTACAATAAAAAATCCTATTCCGCAAATTTTTTCCTTAAATACTCTGTCCTTTTCAGAAAAATACATTATCTTTGCAGTAGGTTAGGGGAGAGGGCTTTAAGGAAAACAAACAAATAGTCACTATGAAAGAAATCAATTACAAAGAGATGAAATTCAATCCGTTCAACCTTATCGGAGGTGAATGGATGCTTGTGACTGCCGGCAACGAGCAGTCGGGATGCAATACAATGACGGCTTCATGGGGACACCTGGGTTGCCTGTGGGGACACAACGACCCTACGGCAGTCATCTATCTGCGGCCGTCGCGCTACACAAAAGAGTTTGTTGACCGTGAAGGTTTTTTCACACTATGCGTCATGGATGCGTCGTTCAAGAAACAGATGGGTTATCTCGGTAGTGTTTCAGGACGTGATGAGGACAAGGTGGCGAAGGCAGGTCTTACTCCCGTTTATGCAGACGGCACGGTATATTTCAAAGAGGCGAAACTGGTGTTGGTGTGTAAGAAACTATATCAGTCGGAACTGCAGGAGAGTGGCTTTGTCTATCAAGATACCATCGATGCCAACTATGCTCAGCGTGATTTCCACACAATGTATGTAGGCAAGATAGAGAAGGTGCTGGCGAGAGATGACGAGTATCTGAAGTAATATCTATTTCACGGTAATGCGGCCTTGGGGATTACGGTACTGCTCCGGCACTACGGAGTGGTGCCTTTCCGTGATGTACTTTATCAGTATATCACGATAAGTTAGTGTCTTGCCTTTCGATATGATGCATTGCTTGAAGACAGACTGCAGTCCGCCGCCGGTGACGCAGTAGTCGGTCGTGGCTACGCTGTATGTGCGCTGCGGATCGATGGGCAGGTATTCACCCGTCTGCTTGTCGAGAACCATCACGTCAGACACTCCCGTGCCTGTATTCGCTGTGAACTTCAAACCAGACACCTGTGGAAAGTCTGCATACGGCTTTGGTAGGAATCGCGTGGCTTTTGTCAGTACCTCCAGTATCTGTTCGCCGGTGGCGTGGATGGTCACCACGTTGTTGTCGTATGGCAGCATGGCGATGATGTTACCGAGAGTCAGCGTGCCGGTGGTGTATGGCAGTTCGCTGCGTATGGAACCGGCATTCATGATGCCGATGTCGGTGCCGTTCATCTCGCGGAAGGCATCCATCAGCAGGTCGCCAGCATTGGTCTCACCCATGCGCACCGCTTCGTTGCCGTCGTCATCAAGAATCCTCAGAGCAAAGGGACACTGGCATACTGGCTGGCTTGTCACCTCGTCGCATAAGGCCTTGATGCTGTCTGTGGTGTGCTTCACGTGGATGTTCTCGAAGGGAACCTCGTCGGCATGTAGCAGTGTGGTGCTCATCCTTCCTCCCTGCTGTATGAGGAGTTTGCCGATATCCTTGAATTTCGTTCCTGCCTGTGTTATCAGTACGGGTTTGCCGTCGCGGCTCATGACAGTCTCTGAGGGAATGGTGGTGTGCGTATGACCGTCGAGCACCACGTCGATGCCTGTGGTGTTGCCTACCAACAGATGGGAATCGACGTTCATTGTAATAGGCCGCTCGCCGAGATGCGAGAGTATTACGACATAGTCTGCTCCCATGCTTTTTACGGCATCCACCTGTTCCTGTACCTGTCTGAACACCTCCGTAGGACAGAGGTCGTATAGCATCCTGCCGTCCTTATCGTAGAAAGCAAACTCCTCTGCCACCATTGTTATTGGAGTGACCACGCCGATGAATGCCACAGTCTTTCCACTGAGTTTCTTCATGACGTAGGGCAGGTATATCCTGTTGTGGTCGGCATCGGTGAAATTGACGCAGGTGACAGGTGCACCAAGGTCGTCAAGCAGTTCTCGTAACCGCGGCACATAGTAGTCAAACTCATGGTTGCCCAGTGTCACGGCATCATAGCCCACTGTTTTCATTATATCGATGATGTACTGTCCGTGGGATATGGCACCTACGATGTCGCCCTGCAGGAAATCACCGCACGACACCACTGCTACGTCAGCAGTGTCTCGTATGGCATCGCGCAAGCCGGCCAGTTTCGCATAGCCGTCGATACCGCAGTGCACGTCGTTCTCATAGAGTATGACGATACTCTTGTCCTTCTTGCCGCCATTGGCAACGGCCGCGGCACTCCTGCATCCTGCAAGAACTGCCACGGCCGATAATATATAGATTGTCTTTTTTATTAACTGCATTTCTTTGTTTATCTGATGAACAGCATTTCACGATACTTTGGCAGTGTCCATACCTCATCGTCCACCTTTGCCTCAAGGTTGTCGATGTGATGGCGTATCTGATCCATCAGCGGTTCCACGGTGTCATGGTATGCTATGGCTTTCTCGCGCTGCGACTCAATGACATTAGCCACCTTGCGTGCCTCGGTAAGAGCCACACATCCCTCTTCTATTTCCTTTATTCGCATGGAGATTTCAGAGATGAGCGCGAGGTTGCTTGCTGCCGATACCTTAAACTCGTCTTCGGGAAGGATGGATTTCAGCGCACGCACATTCTCCGCCAGTTTTGTCTGGTATGCCACCACCTGCGGTATGATGTGGTTGATTGACAGGTCGCCGAAGATGCGTGCTTCTATCTGCACTTTCTTTGTGTATGTCTCCCACTTGATTTCATTGCGTGCCTCAAGTTCCTTCTGTGTCATGATGCCGAGGCTCTCGAACATCTCGATAGACTCCTTGTCAAGGTAACGGTCGAAGATGAGTGGACATGAACGCTCGGTGTCAAGGCCGCGCTTGCGTGCTTCCTCCACCCATTCGTCACTGTATCCGTTGCCGTCGAAGCGTATGGGCTTGCAGGTCTTGATGTCCTCGCGCAACACGCTGATGATTGCGGCATGCTTGTCCTTACCTTTCTCTATAAGTGCGTCAACACGCTTCTTGAAGTTCACCAGTGCCTCTGCCATTGATGCACTGAGGGCAATCATCGCACTGGCGCAGTTGGCCTCCGAACCCGGTGCGCGGAACTCGAAGCGGTTGCCGGTGAAGGCGAATGGTGAGGTACGGTTGCGGTCGGTGTTGTCGATGAGCAGTTCTGGGATTGAAGGAACGTCGAGTTTCAGTCCGGCCTTGCCACTGATGGCTATGGTGTCGTCGTCGGTCTGCTCCAGGTGGTCAAGTATCTCTGTGAGCTGCTTACCGAGGAAAGAAGAAACTATCGTCGGAGGCGCCTCATGTCCACCAAGACGATGGGCATTGGTTGCCGACATGATAGAAGCCTTGAGCAATCCGTTATGCTTATATACAGCCATCAGCGATTCTACTATGAATGTAACAAAACGTAGGCTGCCAATCTCATCCTTTGCAGGCGCATGGAGCAGTATGCCGGTGTCGGTAGATATAGACCAGTTGTTGTGCTTGCCCGAACCGTTCACGCCGTCGAAAGGCTTCTCGTGGAGCAGGCAGCGGAAACCGTGCTTGCGCGCCACCTTTTTCATCAATGACATGATGAGCATATTATGGTCAATGGCGAGGTTCATCTCCTCGAAGATAGGAGCCAACTCAAACTGGTTTGGCGCCACCTCATTGTGGCGTGTCTTACATGGTATGCCCAGTTCGAGTGCCTGTATCTCAAGGTCTTTCATGAATGCTGCCACGCGCTCAGGTATTGCACCGAAGTAGTGGTCGTCCATCTGCTGGTCCTTTGCTGATGAGTGGCCCATCAGTGTGCGGCCTGTCAGCAGCAGGTCAGGGCGTGCAGAGTACAGTCCTTCGTCAACGAGGAAATACTCCTGCTCCCATCCGAGGTTGGAGATACACTTCTTCACTTCCGGATTGAAATAATGCACTACGGCTGTTGCCGCCTTGTCCACGGCATGTATGGCCTTGAGCAACGGTGTTTTGTAGTCGAGTGCCTCACCTGTATAAGAGATGAAGACAGTAGGAATCATCAATGTATCGCCGATAACGAATACCGGAGATGTAGGGTCCCAGGCAGAATAGCCACGGGCCTCAAAAGTAGAGCGGATGCCGCCTGATGGGAATGAAGAAGCGTCTGGCTCCTGCTGTACGAGGCTCTTGCCCTCGAACTCTTCTATCATGCCGCCCTTCCAGTCGTGCTCCACGAATGCGTCGTGCTTCTCAGCCGTCGTCTCGGTGAGCGGCTGAAACCAGTGTGTGCAGTGTGTCACGCCCAGCTCCATGGCCCATTTCTTCATGCCGCGTGCCACCTCGTCTGCAGTGGCGCGGTCGAGCGGTGCGCCGTTGTCAATGACGTCAAGCATCTTGTCATATACCTTCTTTGGCAGGTATTTAAACATCTTCTGCTTGTTGAACACGTACTTTGCGAAGAACTCTGACGGACGCTCCTTTGGAGCCTCCACCTCAACTGGCTGTTTTTTGAACGCCTCTGCTACTACCTGAAATCTTAAGTTTGCCATAAAATTACTGTTTTCGAGTGCAATGTTTATCGCACGAAGTAAATAGTGCGTGTCAATCGTAGATTGGCGCACGTCTTTGATTTTCGAGTGCAATGTTTATCGCACGAAGTAAATAGTGCGTGTCAATCGTAGATTGGCGCACGTCTTTGATTTTCGAGTGCAAAGTTACTGATTTTTTGCCGAATGACAAAATGTTTCGTATAGAAAAAGAGCCGTAATAAAAATTGCCCCCGCTATCCTTTCGGGTAGCGGGGCTTATTTTGTTGATCCGATGAATTATTGAGTAGTATTAGTAGTGTGTGTGTTTTTGTAGTGGTAATGTTTACCGTGTTTTCCTCTTTTTATAGTATTATTTATTGATTTAAGGGACAATGATTGGGTTTACCACCGGATTTACATTTGCAAAGTTAATAAAAAAATCTTGACAGATATCAAAATAAAGCACTTTTTTGTTCGCATTTTTATTTCTTTAACATTGTGTACCCACACAGTAACAATTTATAGTCAATTTAGAACAATTTATGGCTGATTTATGTTGTTTGTAAATGTTTTTGAAACAAAAATGTATAAAAAATAAACGTTATTTGCACTGTGAACTATGCACTATGAACTCTGAACTATGCACTATGAACTCTGAACTGTGCACTATTCCAGGTAAGTGTATCCGTAGAGTCCTGAACGATAGTTTGACAGGAACTCTTTGCCTTCTTCGAGTGTAAGTTCTCCCTTCTTCACGCTCTTGGTGACCCATGTCTCAAGTTTGCGCACGAGTTTCTTTGCCTCGTACTGTGCATATTCGAGTACGTCTTCCACTGTCTCGCCGTCAATTATCTGGTCGATGTGGTAGTGTCCGTCTTTCATTGAGATGTGTACGGCGTTGGTGTCGCCGAAGAGATTGTGCAGGTCACCCAGTATCTCCTGATATGCTCCCACAAGGAACACTCCGAGGTAATACGGTTCTCCTTTCTTCAGCGGATGCACGGGCAGCGTGGATGTGATGCGTCCCTCTGCCACATACTGTGATATCTTGCCGTCGCTGTCGCAGGTGATGTCCTGCAGTGTGGCCTGTCTTGTGGGGCGTTCGTCAAGGCGCTGCAACGGTACGATAGGGAATATCTGGTCGATGGCCCACACGTCGGTGAGCGACTGGAACAGCGAGAAGTTGCAGAAATACTTGTCGGCAAGCATTTTTCCAATGCTGCGCAGTTCCTCCGGCACGTGTTTCATCTGCTTTGTCAATGCTACTACTTCGCGGCATACGCTCCAGTACATCGACTCTATCTCGGCGCGTGTCTTGAGGTCAACCATTCCCATTGAGAAGAGGTTGAGCGCCTGTTCGCGTATCTCCTCGGCATCGTGCCAGTCTTCGAGCAGTGAGCGTGCATCCATCTTGCACCATATATCGTAGAGGTCGCGCACCAGCTGGTGGTCGTCTTCCTTGGCCTCAAACTCCTCCGGCATCATTGGCAGCGAGGCAGTTTCCAATACGTCGATTACCAGTACGCTGTGGTGAGCCGACAGCGAGCGTCCGCTCTCTGTAATGAGGTTGGGATGTGGCAGTTCATTCTGGTCGGCAGCGTTGACGAAGGTATAAACGCAGTCGTTGACATACTCCTGGATGCTGTAGTTCACCGATGACTCCGAGTTGCTTGAGCGTGTGCCGTCATAGTCCACGCCCAGTCCGCCACCGCAGTCTATATATTCTATGCCGTAGCCCATCTTTCGGAGGTTGATATAGAACTGTGCCGCTTCGCGCAGTGCCACCTGTATCTTGCGTATCTTTGTTATCTGCGAACCGATGTGGAAATGTATCAGTTTCACGCAGTCGTGCATGCCGAGGTTGTCGAGTTGCTGCAGTGCCCCGAGCAGTTCCGACGCTGTCAGTCCGAACTTCGATGCATCGCCTCCGCTCTCCTCCCATTTTCCCGAACCGCTTGAGGCAAGTTTGATGCGTATTCCAAGGTTGGGCATCACACCGAGTTTCTTGGCAGCCTTAGCCACGATGTTTATCTCATTCAGTTTCTCAATGACTATAAAAATGCGCTTGCCCATCTTCTGTGCCAGTAGCGCCAGTTCGATGTATGCCTGGTCTTTATATCCGTTGCATATTATGAGCGAGTCGCTCTGGCATGCTGAAGCGATGACGGCGTGCAGCTCAGGCTTAGAGCCAGCCTCCAGTCCGAGGTTGAACTTCCTTCCGTGCGATATTATCTCCTCCACCACAGGCTGCATCTGGTTCACCTTGATGGGGTAAATCACGAAGCTCTCGCCCTTGTAGCCATATTCCTCGGCAGCTTTCTTGAAGCACGACGAAGTCTTTTCGATGCGGTTGTCCAGTATGTCTGGGAATCGCAGCAGCACAGGCGTAGAGATGTCTCTAAGCTGCAGTTCGTCTATTATCTCCCTGAGGTCGGCAGTGGCACCGTCCTTCAGTGGCGACACGCAGATGTTGCCTTTGTCGTTGATAGAGAAATAGCTTGTTCCCCATCCACTTATGTTATACAGCTCCTTAGAGTCATCTATGGTCCATTTCTTCATGATTATGGTTGTTTGCTTGTTTTGTGGTACAAAGTTACTCTTTTTTTTTCTATTGTCAATGTTTTTTCATTCTTTTTTAATGTAGATACTTGATTTAAATGCGAGCAAAACGCAATAATTGTGCATTATGCATTGTGAATTGTGCATTAATATGATACTTTTTGCAGTGCAAAGTGATAGCTATTGCCAAGTAAAACGATAGCTATTACAATGTAATATGATAGCTTTTACAGCGCGTTAAGAAAACTTTACATTTCAGCGTTGTTCTATTTGCGAACTAATGCGTGTCTGTATGCCCTAATTCGTATGTATGTGAATGTGATGTAAAAGTTCTATGTAACAGCAATTTATTTCTATATAAACATGTTTTTTATCCACATAATATATGAATTCTTGCACTTTTAACAAACTTTAACAAGGCCAAAAACTTTATTTTTAATGTTTTTTGTAATTTTGTGCCTAAAATGTGAATTTTTGGTACAAAAAACTTTATTTTGTAAATCGTTACAAAGAAGCCAGAAAATCATCACTTTACATGCAACACAAAACAAAAGAATAAACATATAATAAACAATATGATGAAAAAGAATCTATTGACCATTCTTATGCTGTTGTTAACAGCAGTATCCTGGGCACAGCAAGGACCGATGATTTTAGCGAATATTTACTCTTACGACTGGGGTGATGCGCCAAATACGTATAACTATCCAAACGAGACACCTGTCTATTTGAAAGTTAACGTGCTTGGTACCAAGGCTGGTGCCAATGACTATGTGGTACAGCCGCAGAGGGTGGCTGCATTTGTCAATGGCCGTCTGCGTGCAGTGGCAACAAGTACCGACAATAATGGTTTCTATGTACTGCGTGTGATGGGCGACCTGTCAGATGAAAATGGTGCGACGATAACTTTCTGCGCACTGTATAACGATCTCGTATATAGATTCACTGCCACCGAGACATTTGACGGTGAGACGCAGACACACTCAGTGCCTGTAGAAGTGACGCTCAACCCATTGATGGATGTAACGCTGCCAAAGGTTATAAACATAGAGGCGAACCTGCCAGCCACACATGACCTCAACGACGATGTGACACTCGTGTTCGCCGATGATACCTCCAAAGGCAGTGTGTTGGAAACATCACTTACATATACATGGGATGCCGCCAACAGTGCAAGTTGGATAGAAGTAAGCAATGACGGCATACTGACTGCCAAGGCAGAGACATCTGAAGGAGGTGCATATCTGGGACTCAATGTCACTGGTGACCTGACTATCAACCACGTTACCCACATTGGACAATTCTCCACCAGCCCATACACCCTGGTGAATGTGAAGCAGGGTACCATACCGGTGAGCAGCATCACTGTCAATCCCACTTCCGTCAATGCCAGCATAGGCGATAATATAGCTGACATAATGAGAGGCTTATATGCCAACGGCATTACGGTGTTGCCTACGAATGCCTCTGACAGGTCGTTCAACTGGCAACCGGTGTCAGAGAAAACGGAGTGGTATGCCTCAAGCAACATGGAAATTACCGCTGCTGGCACGCACCAGGTGAAGATATATTCTATCAGTAATCCACAGATATATACCATGCTTACCATCAATGTGGCATCTCCGCTGAGCCTGAGCCTCAGTAGTCAGAACGTGGCGTGTACCACCATCTCGTCGGGTACTGTCACCGTCAATGTAAGCGGCAGTGGTTTTGATGCAAGCAAAGTCAGTTTCGTTTCAGACGGCGAGGCCTTCAATACTGACAGCAATCCATACTGGGTTGCCAACCCGTCGGGCGACGGCAAGACATGGCTGTTCCAGGGAAAGTATGTAGGCAACTATTCTGCTACGCTGATGTATGACGGCACTGAGGTGAGAAATACTGACGGTGCTCCTGTACAGGTAAAAATCATCGTATCGGGAGCCGTGCCATACCAGAAAGGATGGAACTGGATTTCGGTGACAGACGATATACCACTTATGACCCCCCAAAACTCGCAATATTCAAACTTGGTGCAGAGTTTCCTGATAGACCTGCGCTCGCAGACAGCACTGCTATACAATGACCCGCAGCTGGGCCTGTTCGGCGACATCACCACCATGACACTTGAGGACGGCATGTATAAGTTGAAGGCATCAAAGGCCGGCACCATATCAACAGACATGGGGGCCGACAATCACCGCAGCTATAGCGTGCGCCTGAAGAAAGGCTACAACTGGTTCTCATATCCGCATGAGTTCAACCTCATGCTGGAGGAACTTACCAACACTCCAGCCGAGGGCGACATGATAATAGGCAAGGATGCATTCGCCACATTCAGCAATGGCGTGTGGGTACACTCAAAGAGTTTCGCACTCGAAGCCGGCAAGGGCTATATATATTATTGTACAGGCGAGAGCGGAACGTTCAGCATGGCATTCAATGATATCCCGCAGAGCATCAGGAACGCTGCCAATCCGCTGATAAACGGTTCTGCACCAGCCAAGAGTGCCGGTGCCAACCACCGTGTGTGGAACTATGATGCCTCAGGCTTCGCCGACAATATGGCGGTCATCGCCTCTGTAGGCAATCTGGAAAACCCGGAACAGTACACCGTGGGAGCCTTTGTTGACGGAGAATGTCGAGGTGAAGGCGAACTGGCAAAAGACAATATAATGTTTATCAATGTGGCTGGCGAGAAGGGCGAGAAGGTAACCTTCCGTCTGCACAACACACTGACGGGAGAATTTACCGACGTAGCAGGCAGCGTGGCATATAATGCCAAGGCCGGCAGCATGCAGGCCCCGGTTGAGCTGACTCTGCCAGAGGCAACAGCCATCAAGAGTGTTGGCGCTGATGACACCGCTTCAGAGCAAGTCATCTTCAATGCTGCAGGACAGCGCATGAACTCTCTCAAGCAGGGCGTCAACATCGTAAACGGAAAGAAAGTGGTGATTGAGTAATTCCACCATTCACTTCTCACTTCCCCTCTCCCTGCTGGGGAGGGGCGGGGTGGGGCTCTTTTCACTTTTCACTATTTACTATTCACTAATAAACTATGCGGAAACCTATAGCCGCAGTTGTGGGCGCCATGCTGCTGACCACACAACTGCATGCACAGGACATAGCACAGATAGCCAAGAGCGATCCGCTCATCATCACCGGAGCAGTGGGTACAAACAATACCTATTATTATTCCTCCGAAGGCAACGGCTACAGATCACCACTCAGCAATGCTGTCTATGCTAATCTGAACATATCGGTTTACGGCATCAGCATGCCATTCTCCTTCTATTACTCAAACGACAATACGTCGTTTACGTATCCACAGCTATCATTCAACCTTACGCCGTCGTACAAGAACTGGACAGGACACATAGGGCAGTCCACAATGGATTTCTCGCCCTATGTGCTCAATATGTCATGGAACGGTGTGGGTCTGGAATACAACAGCAGCAGGCTGCGCGTGGGAGCCTTCTATGGCAAGTTGCGCTCAGCCATCAATGATGACCCTACAGACCCTGCAGCACGCCGTCCGCAGTACCGCCGTATGGGCTGGGGCTTCAAGATTGGATATGGTAACAGCAAAAATTATCTCGACCTCTACCTGCTCCGCGCCTACGACCGCCTGAACAGTGTCAGCGAACCGTGGCGCGAGGTGATATCGCCACAAGAGAACGTGGTGGTAGGACTGCGTGGTTGTGTCACCCCCGTCAAATGGGCATCGCTCACAGCCAACGTCGCAGCCAGCATATTCAGCACTGATACACGAGCAGATAAGATACAGGATGCCAAGGCAGACCGCTGGGACAAGGTCTTCGACGTGCGCTATTCATCGCTCATGCGCTTTGCAGGTGACGCCACGCTTAACCTCGCACTGGGCGGTGTCAATGCCAGCATAGTATATCGCATGGTGCAGCCAGACTACACATCGCTCGGCACCTATTACATGTCAAACAACTACCACTCGCTGGGTGTCACCGCCAGCACTATGCTGTTCCGCAGGGTATCGCTCTCTGCCACATTCTCAGGACAGCAGGACAACCTGACCAACCGTCAGCTGTACACCACATCGGGATATGTATATTCAGCTATGGCTGCCACTCGCATAAGCGACCATTTCAACCTGACGGCAGGATTCAACGGATATACGCAGAAACAGAGCGACGGTACGGCCAGGGTCAGTGACACCACGCGTGTCAACCGACAGCTGACCAGCTTCACCGTGACACCCACCTACATGACATCATCAGAGGTGCTCTCACACAGTTTGTCGCTGACTGCAAACATGACATGGAACCGTGACCGTAATCAGTTTACCGAGAGCAGAAACCACAGCAATATCACCACATGTGCGGTGGGACTGTGTTACAGCCTTGGGGTAAAACCTTGGGCCACAGACTTCAGCCTCGCATTGTCACACCAGCAGACAGAGGGCTATCGCAATAAATACCGCAGCGAGGTGGGTACACTATCGGCAAGCCGTTCTTTCCTTGAAGAAAAGAATCTCCAGTTGAGTGCTTCAGTGTCGCTGTGTTACAACGAAGTGGAGCGGCAGTCGAAGAGCCTTTCGCTGAACGGTGACCTGCAGGTGGGCTATACCCTGAAAAAGGTACACAGTTTCTCTGCCGGAGCCAGTTTCAACAAGTATGGCGACGTGAATATCACCAACACACGTTCAGGTCTTGACTGCACAGACATCACCTGTTCGCTGAACTACGCCTATACATTCTCGTTGCTCCAGATAAAGCGCGGAGGCAAGGACGGGGAGAAGAAGTAATAAAGATTATTTGCAATAAGATATATTTGGAATACAGAATAAGCGATGAAGAGATATAAGGACATAGTGATGAGCCGATGGACACGTATATGCGTGTTGGCAATCATGGTATGCCAAATGATGGCGGTTCGTATAGCTGCGCAGGAGGTCATAGTCAGTGTAACCCCAGTGCAGGAGGTGCTGCCGCCGCAGTTGATGCTGTATCTGAACGACCCTGGCAAGTATTTCAACGTCACGCTGATTAATACCAGTCAGCGACAGCAGGATGTGTATCTGGCCATGCAGATACGGCAGATTATGCCGGCAAGCGGCTTGACAGTCAGTACACCGCCTCGCAGACAGCCACAGAAACCATTCTCCATACCAGCGGGAGGTACGCGGCAGTTGACGATGCAGGAGGTGAAGACAATGTTCAACCATGTGCCGTCAAGTGAGATAATAGCTACAGAGGGACTTCTCGACAGTTATTATAATGGTTCATTCGGACTTCTGCCAGAAGGACAGTATGAGGCTCAGTTGACTGCATACCGATGGTCGCAGCCACAGTTGGCAGCACCAGTGGCGGTAAGCAATCCCGCTACAGGCATGGCGCATTTCACCGTATGCTACAAGGCACAGGCGCCGCAGTTCCTGTCACCGGTGTCAACAAGTCTTGAACTGCAGGACAACAGCGTGGCCGAGGTTGAGGCACTCGCTCCTATGTTCACCTGGACACAGCCAATGATAGCCTGCAACCCCGCCGCAATGAGTTTCAGGTACTCTTTCAAGGTGGTGGAACTGATGCCAGGACAGAATCCTATGGAAGCCATGGAGCGCAATCCTGTGGTGTACCGCTCCGACAACCTCATGGCAGCACAGTGCATCATACCAACCAATGTGGTATCTGCACAACTGCGCACCGACCGAACATACGCTGCGCAGGTAACTGCAAGCAGTAATGCCGTGGGCGTGCTCAACTACGTTATGATAGAGAACGAGGGTAAGTCAACTTACCGACTCTTCCGCATCAAGACGAATGACATGCCTGCAGAAGAGAAGAAAGATGAGAAGAAAGATACCGTTGCGGCAGAGAAGCCAGACACGGCAGACATAGGTTTCAAATGGGGCGACACAGACCTCGACGGTCTCATCAACCCAGATTCGCTTTACAGTTTCTCACTTCCGCAGATTACGCGCCCTCAGTTCCCGGAAGAGAACGGATGCCGCAAGGCCTTCATGGGCAACAGCATCAAGGTGGAATGGATAGAGCCGATGTTCCGTGGCGGTGAGGGCAAAGACCCAGGCAGTATCAAGATTGCTTATGATGTGGAGGTGTTCCGCGGCGAGAATGTAGCCGACCTTGAAGGGGCGCTGGCAACGAAACCGATATACAAACACCGTGTCACAAATACTCAGGACAGCATACCCTGGAACAGAATAAAGGATGTGGTGGAAAATGGCGTTTACATGGTGTTGCGTGTCAACCCCGTGGTGACGCATGGCTCATCGGTGGCCTTCACTGGCGACAGCACACACATTAAAGACTTCGCCTTGGTGGAACTGCTTACGAAAAAGTTCTTCCAGTGCTCAAACCTGAAGGACATCAGCAATACTACTCCCACCAAGCTCAAGGCAAATGACCTTAAGGGAAAGACGGTGGACATTGGCGAATATAAGTTGACCATAGACGAGATAAGCCAAGGCAAGAAAAAAGATACTTGGCAGGGTAAGGGCCATGTGCTGTGGCAACCGTTGGGCTACAAGGTGCACGTCTGCGTGCAGTTTGATGACCTTGCTATCAATACCGACAATCAGGTTTATGCCGGTACTGCCAAGACCTATGCTCAGCCCTCGAAGGCATCGCTGAGTGACATACAGGTGGTGGACAAGCTTTTCTCTGACTGGGGCATAGACAACCTTATAAGCGAGACGGGAATACCATACGCCAGCGAACTGCAGTCGTCTGCTACCGGCAAGGTGAAGGACCTGGCAAAGCGCATCAACCTGAGCAAGTATTATGGTTATGTGAAGAAGGGACAGGCCGTATGCAACGGCTTCCTCTCTGGCGAGGTGAAAGACCTGTATATGCCTTTGTCGCTGCCGAAGTCGATAAACACTTCTCCGGTGGACATACAGATAGTGTCGATGAAATTCGCCGCCACACATGCCACTATGGACGTGCTGGGCGAGTTTACTCTGCCAAATACATCATATACCAAGAATGACATATTGGTGCTTGGTGCTCCGCGTCTGTGCATATCGCCAAACCGTGTATTGCCTGAGGGCGGCACGGTGGCACTGCTCTCCGACTTTACGATAAAAGACCCGAAGTCGAGCTATGAGATGACGTTTAAGGCACCAAAGAACGTGGTGGAGCCAGACGACGGCTGCTATCTGGCATGGAGCGGCGACAAGTTTGAGATACTCGGCATTGACGTTGACATGAAGGTGGCTGGACTGGTGAAGGACGTAAACGGCAGTCCGAGCTCGACAAAGGAAAGACCTATATTCAACGTGAGGGCAAGCATTGCCGACTGGGATGACTGGATGGTAGACAATGTGTCAGTGGATCCTTTCCAGATAGAGGCGCTGCCAGGCTGGACGTTTACTGCATCAAACATCGTATATGACCACAGCTATTACCGCAACTCTTCGAAGATGGCGGCATTCCCTTCTGGCTACGACAAGAAGAAGGCAGGCATCACCGGCGTTGTGGTGAACAAAGACGGTGCGAACGTCAGCGTGACGGGCAACAAGGACTGGCAGGGACTGTTTGTAAAGGAAATAGCTATTAAGTTCCCTAAGTCGCTGGAGATAGGCACAACGGGCGACAAGCGCCTGAGCATCAAGGCGCAGAATATGTTCTTCGACAAGTCGGGCGCCACACTCACCGTGGGTGCCGCCAACATACTGTCGGCAAAGACAGGAAAGCTGGGCGGATGGTCATTTACGCTTGACAAGGTGTGCGCCAACTTCCTGCAGAGCGACTTCAAAGACTGTGGCTTCTCTGGCACCATGTCTGTGCCTCTGCTCTCAGGCAAGATAGGCTTTGACTGTAGGATGAAGAAACTGACATCGAATGCCAACAGCGCCGGGCGCTATGCCTATGTGTTCAAGACACAGCAGATCTCAGACATGTCGTTTGACTTCATACTTGCGCAGGCTACGTTTACGAAGGAGCAGACATACTTCCTGCTGGAGTCGGTGCCTGATGCAAGCGGCACGCAGCAGACCAGTGTGGAACTCATGATGGGTGGAAAGATAACCATAGGCGGTACGGACTATCTGAACAAGAAGGCCAGCAGCCTGCCGATGAAATTCTCCATACCAGGGGTGAACTTCTGCGGCATGCGACTGTCGAACAAGTCGAATACCTGGAAATCTACCTATGAGAGTACCATGCAGAGTACGGCAAAGAATGCCAAACTCTCAGGCAAGCAGATATATGCCGGAAAGGAAATAGTATTCTCAAGCGGCAAGATATATTTCCATACGGGTAAGTGGTCGCTGGCATCACCGGAAAAGAAAGTAGGTCCATTCACTTTCTCGCTCGACAAATACAAGTTTGACTATTCGGCCAGCAGCAAGAAACTCTCAACCACACTTGATGGCTCAATCAAGTTCATTGACGGTATTGAGCTGAGCGCAGGTGCTGGCATCACCATCAACTCCAAAGTGACGCTGCCCAGCGACTTGTCGAAACTCTCTGACATAAAGCTGAGCTACGACAAGACCACCTTCAACAAACTCTCCGTCGATACCAAATTCGCTGGCATGCAGCTCAGCGGTTCGCTCGACATAAAGAACGAGAGCGACAAGGAGGGCTATGGTGGTACGCTGAAGTTCACGATGCCCGGCGACCTCTTCGCCGTTAATGCAAGCGGCGGCTACTACAAGTACAAGTCAGGTTCCTACAGTTCTTACAAGTATGGCTTCTTCTACTGCAAGGCGGCTACAAGTCTCCTGCGCTGCGACCCTGTTGTCATCAACAGCATCACCGCAGGTTTCTACTACAACTGTAAGAAGAAGAGTGATACCGAGTGCACACCGCAGAAAGATGTCTTTGGCGTTGTAGCCGGCCTCGGTTTGTCTACCACCGCAGGCAAGGAGATGCTTAATGCCGACCTCGACATGACTGCCGTCTATGACAAGAAGCGGAACAGACTCTCCACCTTTATATTTAATGGCAAGGTGAAGGCGGTGAGCGAACTGGTGAGCGCAAGTTGCAACATGGTTTATGAGAACAACAGCTCTTCGCGTTACTTGCAGTTGGATGTCACTGTCGATGCCTCGGCCGACGCAGAGAAGATAGCTACTGCAGTGTCGGGAAGTGAAAAGACTCTATCTTCTCTGAAGAAGACGCTTAACAGCAGTTACTCTCTGTCGAAGAAGGAAGCCACGGGCGATATGAGTTCGTTGAAGGATCAGGACGGTACACCAGACGCACGCAAGTCGTCGAAGAACGGAGAGTCGTGCTCTGCGGCCATCGGAGCCAAGGTGTCGCTGAACGTAAAAATAACGTGGCGCGAGAAGGGTACCAACTACAATAAACCACACTGGCATCTGTATCTTGGTGAACCGTCATTCAGCAAACGTTGTTCGTTCACGTTCCTGAAGTTTAAGTCAAAGGTTGTGAGCGTTGACTTTGGCGCCAACGGATATGTGTGCGTCGGCAACGAACTGCCGAACAACGGTAAGCTGCCTGACATACCGGACAAAATACGCAATTTCCTCAATGGCGGCGGTGATAGTAAGGGCATCGAGAGCGCCGACATACAGAAGGCCAACCGTGCCCGTGAAGGCTCGCTCAAGGAATATAACGACCAAATTACCAAGAGTGGCGGCGGTGTGATGTTTGGCTCACAGGTATGGGGTTATGTCAACGTTGACCTCGGTGTGTTCTATCTCTACACAGGCGCAACGGCGGGCTTCGACATTTCAATAATAAAGCTGCCCTCAAATGCATACTGCACAAACATCAGTGGACAACCAGGCTACAAGGGATGGTACGGCTACGGACAGCTCTATGCATACCTGTATGCCAAGTTCGGTATAAAGATAAACCTTGGTTTCTGGAAACATAACTTCGACGTTTGTGACGCCGGTATAGGCGGACTGTTTAGTTTCCAAGGCCCGAAACCAAGTCATTTCGATGGTCAGGCACGTGTCAAGTTGAAACTCTTGGGTGGACTTGTCAATGTGAACCGCAGGTTCTCGTTCTCATGTGGCAAGGGTTGCGATTTGTTCTATGGCAACGCTCTCGACAACTTCGAACTATTCGGCGACCTCTCAATAGGCTACGCAGAGAAGGAGAAGGGTTGGCAGTACAGCAATGCCCTCAACCCGAGACTGATGCAGAAACCGCAGCTCTACACCCAGGCACCACTCGAGCAGCCGTTCCGTGTGGTTGACGAGACAGAGAAAGCACGTCTGCGCAAGAACTATGCTGGCGATGCCAGCGACCTCGATGCACAGGCATCACGCACGTTCTACTTCCGTTCGGGTGCTTCATCATGCGTAACCGTTTATGAGTATCCAGATTCTGTAAGTGCATACAGAGGCACCAATGCTACAACACGTACGTGGCGCATACAAGGTACTGATGGTACTACAAGTGTAATCGATATGACACAGCTCAACTCTAACCGCTGGTATAAGATGGTTGTTTCGGGCTACGCCAAGGAGATACAGAACGGCAAGGAGGTAGACCCTGTGAACTACAACGAGCAGAAGAAGAAATATGAGAACAAGCCTTGGAACCAGTCCAAGACCTACTACTTCCGCACCATAGGTTACAAGTCACCCGGTGACTGTCCTGACCTGCAGGACTATGTGGCTATTGCCTACCCGTCATACTATAACCAGCTGAAGTCTGAGGAGGGAGTTAGGGTGCATGGCCACGACATGCAATATCCCACGATAGCCCTGCTTCAGGATTTGAGCAGCACGTCGTTCAAGAAAGGCACGCTCTACTGGAGACTCTACAGTGGTAAAAAAATGATATCCGAGAGCAAAAATAAATGGATTACCACGGGCAACACATGCAATATGACACCTGACGGTGGCCTTTCAAGTTATAATAATTTTACGTATTATAACATGAAACTTGAGTATGTCACATCGAAGACTGTCAACGGCAAGGTGGAATACAATACCACAGAGCTTATGAACCTGAAGGTGTACACTGACAAGAATCCCACCGACTGGCGTTTCGTGACAGAAAAATATGAGAAGCCTTTCGTTGGAGCACGCATCAACAACGTCACTTTCTCCAAGACACCACGTAGGATTAATGACTATGAGATGTCACGTGAATATTATCTTGCTGGACGACTTCAGCGTCTCTACGACCCATACCTTTATATCGCCTATCTTGCCAACTATGGCTTCTTTGGCGGTTGGGAATTTGATGCTGACCGTATCACCCTTGATGTCACCACGGCTCAGTCGCTCATATACAACGACAAGGGCGGCGTGTATGAGGGCAAGCTCGGTGCGAAGGAGTCATACAACTGTATGAACGACTATGAAAAGATTAAGCACCTTTCCATCTACGACTACTCGCAGTGGGGCAAGTTCTGTAGTTATCCGCTGCCGGTGATGGAGGATAGCAAGTATAATTATGTAATGGGAGGTTTGCCACGCGCCAACGGTTTCAGAGCTGGTGTTGATAAACAAGAGAATATACGTGGCTACCTGTATGACATGATTGCGCCATATTACGCTGCGGAGAGATTATGTGTCCAGATATGGAATTATACCAAACAGATGGATAATATCGATGCCAAAAACAAGTCGTTCACCAGCGAGGCCAACGGCATGGAGGATTGGTACTATGACCGTGTGGGTACATACTGCACCGCCTCATGTTATGACGCTTCGCTAATGGTTCCGGCATATCAGTTCCCGATAGTCTGGGGCTCAATGCTGAAAAACAAGGATTCCAGAAAGAAACTGACTGCATGGGGTACGCTGAAGGGCTATTCGTCTGCCGCCAAGAGTTACAAGGGTGCACGCGGACATGAGAGTAACTCAGAGTGGGTGTTCGGCGGATTCCTCGGCAAGAACAATGTGAAGGGTGATTCCGGAGGCAGAACGCAGGACTGGAACCACTTCAAGGCAGAGGATTGTCTTTCTGCAATTGAGAATGTCAACTACAGCATTTACCGCGTCAACGCATATGACTTTGTTAACTGCGAGTACAAGGTAATTACCACGTCAAATGGCTTATATGGATCAATCTACTTCCAGACAAGCGATTTGAGATGGCCTCTGACATACACCTTTAAATAAAAACAGCAATAGATAAAAATAACATCACGCAACAGATGAAGATAAATAAAGATACGCTTCCCCTCCTGATGGCTTCGCTCGCCGTGTGCGGCGCAGCGGTTACCATGACCGCTGCACCTGGGGATGGGGAGAACGGAACACAGGAGAATCCAGACACCACCGCGATACAGTTGAACTCCGACGGCACGCCATACCACCGCTGGCTGCCAGGCGAGATACGCGACACAACGCAGTTCTTCTCTGAGCAGGAGGCGAAGCGACAGCGCGAGTTCAGAGACAATATCAACGTGCTAGTGCGCTGCTATGGCGACAGTGTGGTGCTACGCTGGGGGGCCGACGACCACGTGGCATGGCGATACCTCAACAGCGTGGGTGTGAACATACTGCGCATGGATGAGGAAACGCTCGTGACCGATACACTCGCCATGGGCCTGAAGCCTGCCACGCTCGATGAGTTCCGCAGCCTCTATGCGGAAGATGACTCCGTGGCCGGCATGGCTATGGGTGCACTCTACGGCGAGGGCATCATAAAGCAGGAGGAAACAAAGGATGAGTCAGGCTCGATGGGTTCGCTCTATGAGGTGAGCCAGGAGCAGCAACTGCAGTACGGCATTGCCGTGTTGACATCGGAGTGGCGACAAGATGTTGCCAACCGCCTTGCCATGCGCTTCACCGACCGCACTGCGAAGAAAGGACGCAAATATACATATATCGTTCGTCCCTCCAAGTATGACGAAACCGGTCATGTGGTGCTGCGTGTGGGCATGAAGGAGAATGTGGAGAATACGCCATACAAGCCCGAGGCATACGACGTGCACCTATCCGACTCCATCAACTATCCCAGCCAGGTATTCCTCACGTGGGACGACCGTGGCTACAGCAGTTATGAGATAGAGCGTCGCAGGAAAGGCACTGCTGACTGGCAGCGCGTCAACGAGCACCCCTACGTGATTATGAACGGTGTGCCCGGCGGCGACTGCTTCTACGGCGACGACGTGGCGGAGCCCGGCACATACGAATACCGCGTCATGGCCCACGACCCCTTTGGCGATCTCACCGACCCATCACCCGTCCATGAGGTCACTGTGCGTGACATGGTGCCACCCACTCCGCCCCGCATCACATGGATAGAGATAGAGCGCCCCGACGAGGGTGATCCCTCTAAGAAGGTGCTTGCCCACATACACTTTGTGAAAGACACAATGGAGGCCGACTACGCCGGCAGTGTGCCCATGTACTACCATGAGCACATGACAGAGGGCAAGTGGCGCCCGCTGGTGGAGAACCCCCTTGCCATCACAGACACAGTGGTGACCGTGGATGTCAGCAACCTCGTAACCGGACAGGTGGTGATGGCTGCCTATGATACAGGGCAGAACGTCAGTTACAGCATGCCGCAGCTGTTGCGTGTTGCAGACATGAAAGCGCCTGATGCCCCAACAGGGCTGAGAGCCGAAACTGAGATATTGCCGGGTGACAGCGTGCCCACGGGTATCATACGCCTTACGTGGCATCCCATCGACAATGACGACGTGGACTATTATGAAGTGGTGTTTGCCAACGACTCCACCCATGAGTTCATGACACAGAAGTTCGGCATCGTCAATGGCGACACGACGTTCACCGACACTGTGGCCATCGATGTAAACCAGAAGTATATATATTATAAGGTGCGTGCCGTCGATTATTCCACCAACATTGGTGAGTTCTCTGAGATGCTGCAGGTCATCCGTCCGTCGGCCATACCGCCAACGGTTGCACACCTCGATTCCTCGTATGTTGACGGCAAGGGCATCTATATGCGCTGGATAGCTGGCAGCGACGAGCAGGCAGCATACCACAATATCTACCGCCGCCTTATAGACAGCGAGAAGGAGTGGACGCTTCTGCGCCGTTGCGATGGAGATTCCGTGCGTGCCGCCGACTGTCGCATAGACATTACCGACACGCCTAATCCAAACTTCTCGGAAGAATATGTATATGCAGTGGAGACATTCAACTACTCAGGCATAAGCAGCGGTCTCAGCCTGCAGTTCTGCACACGCTTCCAGGGCGAAGCAGTGTTTAGCACTCCATTGCGCCTCTATGCTGCCTATGACCAGGAGAAAGGCGAGACACGCCTGGCATGGGAGGGAGACAACCTGCCACAGGGAAAGGACTGGTATTTCTGCATATACCGTCAGGGTCAGGATGACGACCATCCGAAGTTCCTGCTGTCGGCACAGCCCGACGAGCGCGAGTTTGCCGACTACCTGCTGAAGGATGGTGAGACAGCGCATTATTACATACAGATACAGATGGAAGACGGGCGCGAAAGCGAGCCTTCTAACATCGTAAGCATCAAGGCTCCTGCGAAAACAACAGAATAAACAAAGAACTATATGAACATACTCAGAAACATACGATATATCTCAGCGGTACTGTCGTTGCCGTTTGTGCTGGCGTCTTGTGGGATTATGGATCTGCAGGATGCCGGTCAGGCACCGACGGCCATGCATCTTGACCACCGCGACACCATATATGTCATGCAGGGCGACCAGGTGAAACTGCAGCCATTGTTTACCCCAGACACAGTGCAGATGCAGCAGGTGTTGTGGATGACCACCAATGAGCAGGTGCTCAGCCTTTATGACGGTGTGTTCACTGCAGAAAATGAAGGTACTGCCCAGATAAGGGCTGTCAGCGTGGCATGGCAGTTTGAGGACAGCTGTACTGTCAGCGTCATGCCTCGGTGGGAGAACACTGCTGAGCGTTATCCATACGAAATGGTGGTATATGCCGATATTACCGTGCATGGCAAACCGTTCGACTCATCGACAATGATGGCGGCGGCTTTCGTTAACGGAGAGATGCGCGGTGTGGGCGAACTGATGGAGCAGGGCGGTAAGCGCTATGTGCGTTTCCGTGTGGGCAGTGACCTCAACTATACCGGTGCCTCCAACGAGGTCGTGGAGGATGTCACCTTCCGCCTTTATCACCGTAAGGAGATGAGATGTGAGGATTTCCCCCTCACCATCCGCTTCGATGCAGAAACACATGGTACGCTGTCGGCGTTAATAGACATGAAAATAAAGTAAAACAATGAGAATTGTCACTATGAACGGAATACATAAATTGTCATCAGTATGCCTGGCCATATTTTCCTCTATTATACTAGTTGGCTGCACTCTGACAATGGACGAGTGGGTAGAGACTGAGGAAACAAAGGGCTACGACGATGTGGAAACAGTGGAGAACGACTTCTACAAATTCTCGTACCAGTACAAGGAGAATACACGTTCGCTCACCACCGACATACAGAAATACATAGCGCAGGTGGAGGCTGACAGCATCATCTGGTTTACCGACAACATCCCGCAGGGATGGCTGCCGCAGGTAGGCGGCGGTGTCGTGGCCAACTGCTGTCAGAACTTCCCAATGGGTTTGCTTGCCAAGGTTGAGACCATCGACCACCTGAGCGGCATGTACCGTGTGCAGACCACCAGTGCCAAGATTGAGGAACTGTATGATGAGTTCGACCTCGATCTCAACACCGATGTATATACTGCACCTGTTGAGGATGCGGATGAAGAAGAGAGTGGGGAAGAGGGCAGCGAAGCCAAGGCTACACGTGCTACCACTGGGAGTAATGCACAGCAGGCATGTTCAAGTGATAGTACACAAAACATGATTATTGACTGGACCTTGGCTCGCGATATTGAACGAGGTAAAAAGCAGTCATGTGCGACGCGCGCAGATTTAGAGGATGTGTGGGATGAAGATCAAAACGCAACAGATGAAGAAACGGCTGACCTTCAGGTTCTTGATGCCACGTCAATACTTACACCACTTTTGAAAAGCCATACAGGAGGTTGGGTGAATTGTGCGGAACTGAAGATTTTGTACACCTCGAAGATAAAAGTCCGCAAGATTGTGCAATTGAAAAGTAAGCGTGAGTACACTAAGACCACTACCAGTGGCGGGTGGAAATTCAATTTTAAGATAGGGCATGACCTGAGTGGAAAGAATGCTGATGAGTGGAAAGACTTAAAAAAGCAGAAAGATTTACTTAAGCAAATACTAAAAGAGCATAAAGAGAAGAAATTAAAGGACTATGCAGGGTCGCTTAATAAGAAGGATGACCCTTTAGATGTTGAGCTTTCGAGAGGTTTTCCTATTACGGGCACACCTTTGGCAATAATAGTTCGTCTCAAGCCTGTCGTTGACTTTAATGTTGGACTTTACGGAGAGGGAGAAACCACTATCTGGACATCATCAGAAGAGGTGGAGACAGAAGTCATAAACGGAAAGAAAATTAAGGATAACAAAAAGAATATTGCTCCACCAGCAAATAGCAGTACAATGTCGGTTTATGGAAATCTCAGTGCGAAAGGCGGTGTTGAGTTTTTTGTTGGTGTAGGACAAAAACTTGGGGTGAAAGCAACAGACAAAGCTGTTGGTATAGGTGCATTCTGTGAGGTTACTTTGAATTGGGATCTTAACCTTGGAGGACAGATTGATATTAATAACAATATATCTGCATCGGCCAAGGATGCTATCTCCATTACAGGAAAAGGCAGGTTTGGTGGAAAGATACTAACTGGCGGTCTCTTTGGTGATGTTACGCTGATTGCAAAGGATTTTACATGGTGGGATGGTGTGACATTGCCCTTTAATCCGAAAATAGGATGGGGTAGTGATGAAAGTTCAGTGGATAAGGGTAACTATATGGAACATCATTTGGCTTGGTATTTCTCCTCAACAGGAATAGTATGGAGTAACACATGGAGTATGTACAATAAACCTGTGCTCGGTGTATTTGAAAAGGGTGCCATAGATACATCCAACCCGGTGGCAGTTATCAGATCTACTTCTATTAGTCAAAAAGTAAGCAAAAATGTACGATTGGAAAAAAATATGAAATATTATTTCACTTTCATGAATACAGAGAAGAAAGACTATGACATAATACCTGGTGTCACTATGAGTAGCAGTGACAATCCTGATAATATCACATGGTATCCTGATTTCAAACGCACTATGAATGCTATCCATAGACCGAGTATAGAGTACTACATATCGGAAAGTGTTGATGATGATTATGTTCCCACCGGCTATTACGATTATGTGTATCAGACTCTGGGTAAGGAGTCCAGCGACGGATGGTGGACCTATTCTTACTCGATTCCGTTCACACTGCGCGATGCGGCATACATAGATGAGTACTGGGATGACTGGGGTGTGCACTTCGAGGTTCACGGCGAAGCGGTAAAGAGTAGTTATGACAATAGAATGATACCCGCATGGAACAAGACCAGCGGCTGGAAAAGCCTCAAAGCCAAGTTCTACAAAAGTGGCAGTTACAAGGTGACGACGAGTTTCTCCGTCAATAACTCTGAGCAACCAATTTGGTGCGATGCCGTCATATGGTACAAACCCAAGGGATCGTCGCAAACATTCAAAATACGTAGTGAAGAGGCATGGCCTTTCAGTTACCAGCGATATAATTACAACAAGAGTTATGCAGGTGATATATCGCTCAAAATCAAGAACTATTTGGTTCCTGGAGAAGAGACTATATACCAAATTCCTGGCTTTACTGAAGAGCCCGTGCAGTTGAGTAGTTATTAAATCCATAAGGCAATCTCCCCGCCATACAATAAGATGACGGTATGACATACAGAAAAAGGACAGTTTCCAAACTACGGAAACTGTCCTTTTTTATGGCTTAAAACCTATGCATTACATATGGTGTTGTAATATGATAGCTTTTACACTGTAATATGATAGCTTTTACACTGTAATATGATAGCTTTTACTGTGTAATATGATAGCTTTTACGATGCCTTTGGAAAGTGCTTGTTTTCAAGTGGTTGCAAAAGCATTTTTCAAGCGCCTATGGATCGCATTACGAGTGCAACGGTTTCGTTTATCTTGTCCTCGTTCTCCATGCATGGAATATCTACGACATGGCGGGCCTTGAGGTAGAATTCCTCGCGCTTCGCAAGCTGTTCCTTGATGAAAGCGAGCAGTTCCTCGTCGTTCTTGCCCATGAGCAATGGCCTTACGCCCTTGCCCATCTTCAGATGACGGAAAAGTACATCGGGTGTGGCACGCAGATAAATCACCTCGCCGCAGCCGTTCATGTAGTCCATGTTGTCGAAGAAACATGGTGTTCCTCCACCACACGCCACAATCACATTCTCAAATTCTGCCACCTCATGGAGCATACGTTTCTCGATGTCGCGAAAACCCTCTTCGCCGCTTTCTGCAAAAATTTCGGGCACGCGCTTGTGCATACGCGTCTCTATATACCAGTCGAGGTCATAGAATGTCACGCCAAGACGATTCGCCAGTTCCTTGCCCACTGTGGTCTTGCCGGCTCCCATGTAGCCTATGAGAATAATACTTTTGCGGTTCATATTACTTGTTCACTATTTTCATGCACTCGTCGTATGTCAGTTCTGCTGCACGCTCATGCATGGCCTTGGGCAGGCGGTAGTTCTTGCCGTCGTATGCTATGTATGGTCCGAATCGTCCGTTCATGACTTCGAGCTTCGGATCTTCGGGGAATGTCTTCAGGTGACGCTGCTGCTCCGCCTTGCGGCTGCTCTCTATCAGTTCCACAGCCTCGTCAAGTGTTATTGCCATTGGGTCTTTGTCCTTTGGTATTGACACATATTTCTTCTTGTGCAATATGTATGGTCCGAACCTTCCGGCACCCACCGTCACTGATTCGCCTTCATGCTCTCCCAGTTCGCGCGGCAGCTTGAAGAGTTCCAGTGCTTCTTCAAGTGTTATGGTCTCGATAGACAGCGACTTTGGCAACTGGGCGAAGCGTGGCTTCTCCTCATCCTCGGCAGTACCTATCTGTACCACTGGGCCATAGCGTCCTATCTTCACTGACACTGGCTTGCCGGTCTTGGGGTCATCACCCAGCACGCGCTCGCCGGCCTTGTGCTCGCTGCGTGTCTTGATGGTCTTTTCAACGGTAGGCTCAAAGTCCTTGTAGAACACCTTCAGCATCTTGTGCCAGTCTTCCTTGCCTTCAGCTATGGCATCGAAGTCCTGCTCCACGTTGGCGGTGAAGTTGTAGTCCATTATCGACGGGAAATACTCCATGAGGAAATCGTTTACCACGGTGCCTATGTCAGTAGGTATCAGCTTTCCCTTTTCGCTGCCCACCATCTCTTTCTTCGTCTTGGTAGAAATCTTCTGGCCAGACAGTGTGTCGATGGTATAATGGCGCTCTTCGCCTTTCTTGTCGCCTTTGGCTACATATTCGCGCTGCTGTATGGTGGATATTGTCGGTGCGTATGTGGAAGGACGGCCAATGCCCAGTTCCTCCATCTTGTGCACGAGCGATGCCTCGGTGTAGCGTGCCGGACCCTGTGAGTAGCGCTCTGTGGCGATTATCTCCTTGCGGTCTATTGTCATGCCTTCTTTCATGCCCTGAGGCAGCATGCCGTCGTCAGCCTTCTGCTCTGCCTCGTCGTCACCCAGACTCTCGCGATATACCTTGAGGAAACCGTCGAATTTCACCACTTCACCGGTTGCGATGAATGTGGAATCATTAGACGTTCCATTGTCTATGTTTATCTCTACCGTAGTCTTCTCCAGTTCGGCGTCAGCCATCTGTGATGCGGCAGTGCGCTTCCATATCAGGTCATAGAGGCGCTTCTCCTGCGAGGTGCCGTCTATCTGCTGGTTTGCCATGTATGTAGGACGGATAGCCTCGTGCGCTTCCTGTGCCCCCTTGGTGTTGGTTGTGAAATTGCGTGGCTTGCTATATTCCTCGCCATACAGGTTTGTGACAGCCTCTTTCGCCGTACCTATGCAGAGCGAAGACAGGTTCACGCTGTCGGTACGCATGTAGGTGATGTGTCCGCCTTCATACAGGCGTTGCGCCACCATCATGGTCTGGCTTACGGTGAATCCCAGCTTGCGTGCAGCCTCCTGTTGCAGCGTAGAAGTGGTGAAAGGTGTTGCAGGAGAGCGCTTTACAGGTTTTTTCTGTATTGAACCGATGGTGAATGTCGCACCCTTGCATGCTTCGAGGAATGCCAGCGCCTCCTCATGTGTAGAGAAACGCTTGTCGAGCTCGGCTTTCATCTCTGCACCGTCAACGCTAAATACTGCCGTGATGCGGAAATATGGTTCTGCGGTGAAAGCCTGTATCTCGCGCTCGCGCTCCACGATAAGCCTTACAGCCACCGACTGCACACGACCGGCAGACAGCGACGGCTTCACCTTGCGCCACAGAACTGGGGAAAGGCTGAAACCAACCAGACGGTCCAGCATGCGGCGTGCCTGCTGTGCGTTGGCAAGGTTCATGTCGATATGGCGCGGATGCTCTATGGCATCCAGTATGGCTGGTTTAGTAATCTCGTGGAACACTATACGGTTAGTGTTTTTCTCGTCAAGTCCGAGTACTTCGCAAAGGTGCCACGAGATAGCCTCACCCTCACGGTCTTCATCGGAAGCCAGCCAAACCTTCTTTGCCTTCTTCGCATTACTCTTGAGGTCTGCAACTACACGACGCTTCTCCTCTGGTATCTCATACTCTGGTTCCAGAGTCTTTAAATCAATACTGATTTCTTTTTTCTTCAAGTCGCGGATATGACCGTAACTCGACATTACTTTATAGTCTTTGCCGAGGAACTTCTCAATGGTCTTGGCCTTGGCCGGACTCTCCACAATAACTAAATTGTCTTGCATAATTATCTAAATTTGCGTGCAAAATTACAAAAACTTTTCTTTATACCTTATTATATATGTTATATTTTCGATTTTTTAACAAAACAATATGATGTTTTCTCTTTGTCGTTTGTAGGATAATGAGTAATTTTGCAACTCATAATTCACAACTCATATAAAAGAGTCATGGCTTCAATGAAATCTCTTGCTAAGGATACCGCCATATACGGACTTAGCAGCATAGTGGGCAGGTTCCTGAACTACCTGCTTGTTCCTCTTTATACAAACGTGATATCTGCTTCAACCGGCGGATACGGCATTGTGACCAACCTGTATGCCTATGTGGCGCTGATACTGGTGCTGCTGACCTTCGGAATGGAGACGACGTTCTTCCGCTTTGCCAACAAGGATGATGAAAACCCGCACTGCGTCTTCTCAACGTCAATGGCGGTTATAGTTACACTGACGGTGGCGTTCCTCGCCATAGTGTTCCTGGGCATCGACCCCATATCACAGGTTATACACTACTCTGCCCATAAAGATTATGTACTCATGATGGCATGCGTGGTGTCGCTCGACGCCATTCAGGCGATACCGTTCTCTTATCTGCGATACAAGAAACGCCCGATAAAGTTTGCTGCGCTGAAAATGCTTTTCATCATAATGAACATAGGACTCAACCTCCTATATTTCGTATGGCTGGAAAAGACAGACGTATTCTATATCTTCTTCCTCAACCTTGTGTGCACAGGATTCATCACGTTCTTCTTCATACCTGAGTTCGCCCATGAGCATGTGGCTGCCCGTGCATACTGCAAGGAGCGCGGCATTAAATTTAAGATAGTAGATTTCAGTCTGCTGCGTCGCATGCTTATATATTCATGGCCCATACTCGTACTGGGCGTGGCAGGCATACTAAACCAGACCGTTGATAAAATGATATTCCCGCTGGTCTATCCTGATGCGGCAGAGGGAGATGTGCAACTGGGTATATATGGAGCGTGTGTGAAGATTGCCATGATTATGGCTATGATAACACAGGCGTTCCGCTATGCGTACGAGCCTATCGTGTTTGCAAGGTCAAAGGACAAGGACAAGACGGAGTATTATGCCCAGGCCATGAAATACTTTGTAATATTCACGCTCTTCGCCTACCTCTGCGTGGTGGGCTGGATGCCGTTGCTGCAGCGCATCATCGGCGAGGAGTATCGCGACGGACTGCAGGTGGTACCGATAGTCATGGCGGCAGAAATCATGATGGGTGTTTACTTCAACCTCTCGTTCTGGTACAAACTGATTGACAAGACCATCTGGGGCGCATGGTTCTCACTGGCAGGCTGTGCCGTGCTCATAGCAGTGAATGTCATCTTCATTCCCAAATACAGTTACATGGCTTGTGCATGGGGCGGCGTGGCAGGCTACGGCACATCAATGCTGTTGAGCTATGTCGTGGGACAGCGCAAATATCCCATTCGCTACGACCTGAAGTCAATGTTCTCATATCTGCTTGTCACCGTGGCGTTCTATTATGCAATGCGTTTCGTCATCGACTCCGATTTGCATGAGGTGATAGTACTCGCCGCCAATTCTGTACTCATACTGGCATATCTCGCAATGGTGATGATGAAGGAAAAAATCAGATTGCCAAAAAAACTTTGAATTTTCTTGTTTGTCTAAGAAATAATTTGTAACTTTGCCGAAAAAGGAAAAAACAGCAAAATGGAAAAGCAGCAAAACGAGGTGACAATAGAAACACGCCCTGAAGTATTGGAATGTGATGTGGTGCGATTTCAGAATGAAAAAGAGAAATGGTTGGCATTCGTCGGACTGCTAAACGGCAGACCGTATGAGATATTCACAGGACTGCAGGATGACGAGGAGGGTATGATTCTGCCGAAGAGCGTCAACAGCGGTAAGATAATAAAGTGCGTGTTGCCTGACGGAACAAAGCGATATGATTTCCAGTTCGTCAACAAACGTGGTTACAAAACCACAATGGAAGGACTGTCGGGAAAGTTCAAGAAGGAGTATTGGAACTACGCTAAGCTCATTTCCGGCGTGCTGCGCTATGGCATGCCCATAGAGAATGTCGTCAGACTTGTGTCGTCGCTTGACATGGACGGCGGCATCGACACCTGGGCGAATGGTGTGGCTCGCGCGCTGAAGAAATACTGCGAGTAAACTTTATCTCTTACCAATCATGAAAACACATCTTATTTATTTTTGCGTTGCAACATTACTGTTTGTTTGCAATGCCACTTGCATGGCTCAAGGCAATATGAAGGGTCTTGGGAATGAAGAGGAAAACATACAGTCGCTGGCTCAGCGTGTGCTGAACCTTGAGAAGAAAAGTGATGCGGTGAATGTTTACCTCAATACTCATGTGTCATATCAGGAACGTTTCAATGGAGAAGATCAGGGTGGGTCCTTCGTTGGAAGACAACTGCGTTTCGAAATGCTGGGGAATGTTAACGACCGATGGGGCTACCGTTTCCGCTATCGCCTTAATCGCCCTGGTGAACAACAGGACGACAATTTCAGTAACAACATCGATATCATGGCCGTAAACTTCAAAGCCACTTCGCGCCTGACATTGTCGGCAGGCAAACTCGGAGTGGCGGTCGGCGGTTACCAGTATGATGAGAACCCGATACAGGTATTGGAATTCTGCGACTGGTTGACGGGTATTGACGGTTTCCATTTAGGCGTGCATGCAGCTTACGAGGTGGCGAAACAGAATACGGTTGTCCTGGGATTGTACAACACGAACAATAATCGCACCAAACGATATTACTCTGAAGATTCTTCGCTGAAGGATGCCAAACATCCCCTTGCCGCTTCGCTTTACTGGGCAGGCAGTATGTTCGGGGGTAAAGTGCAGACGCTGTGGTCATACGCCATGTTGAAAGAAGTGGAAGGAAAGTATGGCAACTTGCTCATGCTTGGTACGAAACTGCATCTTCCAAAATGGTGTTTCATTGTTGATTATTATGGAGCATGGGAACAGGTTGACCACCACAAGACAGTGTCGGCAGATATGACTGCCGCTCTTGGAACGACAACATTGGCACGCAGCACCTCTTACAATACCGTACGTCTGGAGGTTAGTCACCAGCCCACGCCTCATTGGAACTGTCTTGTAGAGGGGCGTGTTGAGAGTGCTTCTGCAAGACATGACATGGCGTTCCGCAATTATCGCACCACATACGGATATACGGCTGCCGTACAATGGATTCCAGATCTCACTCAGGATGCCCGCATATCACTGGCATACATTGGCAAGACCACAGACTATAACAACCTGTGTGGTCTTGCAGACGTGAGTCGTGACCGCCTGGAGTTGAGTCTGATTTATCGTATAAAGGCGTATTGATTTGATTAATGCACAATTCACAATTCACAATTCACAATGCATAATGCATAATTCATAATGCATAATTATTGTCCAGTACACCCTTTCTCGTGCGGTAGCCAATTATGCATTGTGCATTATGAATTGTGAATTTTAAAAAGCATTGTGCATTGAAGAAATGCGTTCAGTCATCTGACCGTTCACGCGGCTTATCTGTTTCAGGTCGTGATACAGGCGCAGGCGGAAGCGGCACATTCTTATATACAGTATGATGCCTATGGGGAAGATGATTGCCGCTGCCTTGTTCAGCCATGGAGTGTCGAAAGGTCGTGTGTGCGCTTTCTCCGACACTACAGGGTATTGGTTGAGATATGAAAGGACGTAGCGGTCGCGTGTGTTGCCAAGGTCTTCTATCACCTCCTCCAGTTCCGTAGCCATGCGTTCTACCTCATGGTCAGGCTTGTAGCGGAAGAATACATTTATCGGGTTGGGCAAGTGTTTAAGGTGGTGTTCCTCTGAATAATGGTCTATTTCGACGCTTAGGGCGTTGAGCCTTTCTGCATCACGGCGGTAGTCTGGGTCATTGATAATGACTTCCTTTGATGCTATGTTACGTTTCAGGCGCAGTCCCAGCAGTCGCATGAAGAATGTTCGGTATGCATCCATGTTGAACACCACGGAGTCTTTGTTTGCCTTGTATGTCACAAACGATGCCAGTGGCAACAGTACTGCCAGGGCCAGTCCTTTGCCGAACCATACAGTCCAAGAGCCCTGCTGTGCCATACGGTAACCGGTGTTGTCGAGTATGTAGAAGAGTATGAATACGAGTACGGAAATAATCACTGGCACACCCAGTCCTCCCTTGCGGATGATGGCTCCCAGTGATGCACCGATGAAGAAGAATACGATACATACGATGGAGAGCACGAATTTATTGAGTATTTCTATTCTGTATTCTCGCTCGCGCTGGTTATAATCGTGTGCAGCCAGACCGCGGAACTCTGTGTCCATGGTGTTTGTCTGTATGCGGTTGCCTGCGCGCTGCAGTATGTCTCGTTGCTGTTCAGGTGACTGTTTTGTGAATATACTGTCGAAGTTCACTGTTCCGTCTTCCGCCTTTGCCAATGATTTCAGAGAGTCTTTCTTGCTTGTCTTTGTCGAGGGGAAAGAAAACTGCCTGATGTCGTGTGCCACCTGTCTGCCGATGCTGTCGCCAACCTGATGAATGGAGTCGATGTGCAGTACCAACTGCGGCAGACTCTGCGCCTGTGCCATCTGTGCAATGCCCGATGCCTCGGCAAGGTTGAAACCGTTGTCGAAGTCTAGCAGTATCACCTTAGCCATGAACGACTCACGGCGGTATGGCACGCTGGCACCGCCTGCCAGTTCCTGCGAGCGCATGTTCTCAAACCACTCGCCGCTGTACAGTGTGAGTTTCAGGTGCATCTTGTCGGCGGTTGACTGCAGTCGGCCTGAGTCGGCAAGGATGATGGCGGCATCCTCGAAACTCTCCGTCATGCGGTATATCATCACGCCGTAGAGCATGCCCTTGTCAAGGTCTTTGTGCTGCACGTAGAGGTTGCAGCCCGGTATGCCGGCATAGAATATTTCCTCGGGGATTTCCAGTTCCGGACTTTTCTGCTTCATTGACAGCAGCAACTGTCGCAGCTGTATGTTGGCATTCGGTCCGATGTTGTTCTGGAATATGAACGAGCATCCGGCGATGAAGCATGAGAAGATAATCAGTCCTCGCAGGCTTTTCAGCAGCGATATGCCCGATGCCTTTATTGCTGTCAGCTCCGAACTCTCGCCGAGGTTGCCCATGGTGATGAGTGATGCTAACAGAATGGCGAGTGGCAGTGCCTGTGGCACCATCATCAGTCCCATATACCAGAAGAACTGTCCCAGCACTTCCAGTGACAGTCCCTTGCCGATGAGGTCGTCCACGTAACGCCACAAAAACTGCATCATCAGCACGAAGAGGCTGATGAAGAACGTACCTGCGAACAGCATCAAAAACTGTCGCAGCATGAATATGTCGAGTTTCTTGAAAATCCTCACTGGTCGTTCTCTGGATTTATTTCCGTCTGTTGGCGCGCTGCTCGCGGTACTTTGCCTTTTGACGTGCAGAACCAGAGCCGTGTGCCCCAGTGATGTATTTCTTTTTCTTTGCCTTGGTCTTAACCTTATCGTCCTGCTTAGGCTTGTCGCCGCCGCGTCCGAAGTTAATGCCATTCTGCAAAATCAGCTCAAAATCATCCATAAATCTCGCTATGCTCGAAGTGAAGAGTGAAAAGTGAAGAGTGAAGAATACCATGCGGTTTGTTAAAAAAACATAGGTTGCTTAAATTGGCTTTCCCCTTCGGGTCGCCGAGCTAAACATTCTTCACTCTTCACTCTTCGTTCTTCACTTAATTAGTGGTGGAACAAACGAACTCCTGTGAATGCCATGGTGATGCCGTACTTGTCGCAGGTCTCGATGACATTGTCGTCGCGTACAGAACCGCCGGCCTGGGCAATGAACTCCACGCCAGACTTGTGGGCACGCTCTATGTTGTCGCCGAATGGGAAGAATGCGTCGGAACCCAGCGATACCTTTGTGTTCTGTGCTATCCATGCCTTCTTCTCCTCGCGTGTCAGAGGCTCTGGCTTCTCGGTGAAGAAATTCTGCCATGTGCCTTCTGCCAGTACGTCCTCGTAGTCGTCAGAGATATACACGTCGATGGTGTTGTCGCGGTCGGCGCGGCGTATGCCCTCCTTGAACGGCAGGTTCATCACCTTCGGACACTGGCGCAGCCACCAGATGTCAGCCTTGTTGCCAGCCAGACGTGTGCAGTGTATGCGGCTCTGCTGTCCGGCACCGATGCCGATGGCCTGGCCGTCCTTCACGTAGCATACAGAGTTTGACTGTGTATATTTCAATGTGATGAGCGCAATCATGAGGTCGCGCTTTGCCTCTGCAGTGAAGTTCTTTGACTTTGTAGGGATGTTCTGGAAGAGAGCGTCGTCAGCGAGGTTTATCTCGTTGCGGCCCTGCTCAAAGGTGATGCCGAAGCACTGCTTTGTCTCAACCGGAGCCGGTACGTATGCAGGGTCAATCTTGATTACGTTGTATGTGCCCTTGCGCTTGTCGCGAAGTATTTCGAGGGCCTCGTCGCTGAATGAAGGTGCTATCACACCGTCGCTGACCTCGCGCTTGATGAGCGTTGCTGTTGCTGCATCACATTCGTCAGAGAGGGCGATGAAGTCGCCGTAGCTTGACATACGGTCGGCACCGCGTGCACGGGCATACGCACATGCTATCGGTGTGAGCGGCAGCTTCACGTCGTCAACGAAATAGATTTTCTTCAGAGTGTCGCTCAGTGGAAGGCCTACAGCAGCGCCGGCAGGGCTTACGTGCTTGAAGCTGGCAGCGGCAGGCAGTCCTGTTGCAGCCTTCAGTTCCTTCACCAACTGCCAAGAGTTCAGTGCGTCGAGGAAGTTGATGTAGCCTGGACGGCCGTTAAGTACTTCGATAGGCAGTTCGCCTTCGGTCATAAAGATGCGTGATGGCTTCTGGTTTGGATTGCAGCCATACTTCAGTGCAAGTTCTTTCATTGTATTATGTTGTTTGTTTTTGTTTGCAATATTATCGCACGACTCTGATTTGTGAGTGCAAAGTTACTAACTTTTCTTGAAACGGCAAAATTATAATGGTAAAATGAAGAATATAGAATGAAGAATAAAGAATTTTAGTTACTACTTGATGACATACAACCCGCATGGGATTCTATATTCTCATTTTGTTCTATTTCACCACTGTTTAGAAAACTCATTTTAAGGGGCATTGAAAAGGGTGGGTGGGCAAGGAGTCCAGAAAAGGGGTACACCCTCTAAAAACAATCTTAAAACGCGAAATACAGAGTTGCGCGTTTTTTGAAATCTGAAGAAAGCGCAAAAAAGGCACGTTTTAGTATCGACAACGAACTAAAACGTGCCTTTTTGTGCTGTAAAATCATAGCTTTTGCAATACAATGTGATAGCTATTGCCCAGTAATATGATAGCTTTTACAATGTAATATGATAGCTTTTACCGTGCGTTAAGAAAACTTTACACTTTTAACATTTGCCGATTTCTCCGATTTTAGTAGAAACCGATAGTTTGTGATGCCTAAAAAAAATATTGATTAAACCATTATAACGAGAAAAGCGTCAAATAATCAAAGGGCTATTGCGTTAACTAATAAAAGAATATATCATAATGAATACTATGAGGAAAGTATTTCTACTAATTATGCTGACGGTGCTGTCGCTTACTGGCGGTGCACAGTCCAACAAGGCTTTGACTCCTCTGAGAGAGAAAGACAAGGCGTTTTACACTACGGAGGAAGCCCGACGAATAGGCGACCAAGTGGTGCTGTTCCAACGTGTTACGGGTGGATGGCCGAAAAATACTGACATGGCTACTCCATTGACAGACGAGGCACGCAAGGCGGTGGAGCGCGACAAGGCCCGCCGTGACGACTCCACGATAGACAACAATGCCACGACGACGCATGTTACTTATCTGGCGCGGTTGTACCAGGGTACCGGTGACAAGCGTTATCGCGAGGCGTTCAAGAAGGGTGTGGAGTTCCTGCTGAGCGGTCAGTATGACAACGGCGGATGGCCGCAGTTCTGGCCGGATGCCAGCGGCTATCGTTTGCATATAACATATAATGACGGTGCTATAGTGAACGTGATGAATGTATTGTACGGCATTGCCGAGCAGCATGAACCGTTCAATGGAAAACTCACCGACAAAACTATGCGCAAGAGGGCCAAGGTGGCTTTCGACAAAGGGTTGGAGTGCATATTGAAGACACAGATTGTTGCCGACGGCAAACTGACCATCTGGTGTCAGCAGCACGACCGCGAGACTCTGTTGCCGGCAGCGGCAAGGGCATACGAACTGCCTTCATACTGTCCGCAGGAGAGCATGGGCATACTGATGTTGCTGATGGAACTGCCCAATCCTGACGAGCGTGTGAAGAAAGCCGTACACAGCGCCATGGCATGGTTTGACAAATACAAGATGACAGGACTGAAGGTGGTGCGCACAGGCAAGAAGGGCACGCCAGACTATGACACGAAACTGGTGAACGACTCCACCGCCTCGCCTATCTGGGCGCGTTTCTATAACCTGGAGCATTGCGAGCCATACGTGTGCGACCGCGACGGCATACCACGCAGGAGACTCCAGGACATTGGCAGTGAGCGTCGCAATGGGTATTCATGGTATGCAAGCAATCCTGCAAAACTGTATAAGGTGTATGACGCATGGGCAGACAAGTATGACCCGGCAAACAAGGTCAGTATAAGCCTTGCCACCAAGGGGTTCAACGAGGCTCGGCTGACGGCGGATTATAGTGCTCCGCCGAAGAAAGCAAGCGACTTTGATGCTGTGGTGAATGCAGGCGAGAGCATACAGGCTGCCATAGAGAAAGCACCTGAGAAGCCTGAGAAACCGTTCTGTATCCTGATACGCAAGGGACTGTATGAACAGAAAGTGGTTATAGACCGCCCGAACATAGTGCTGGTGGGCGAAGACCGCGACAGCACCATCATACGCATGGCGCTGCTTAACAGTAAGCCGGTGTTTACTGAATATAAAGGCAAGGCATTGAAGTATGGTGTCGTGGAATTGCTGGAGGGTGCCAACGACTGTGTCATCAGCGGCCTGACGATATATAACAACTACGGTTCGACGGTGGAAAAGACTACTGCCCACCAGATGGCAGTCTATGGACGTGCCACGCGTACAATAATAATTAATAGCAATATCTGGGCTGACGGCAACGATGCCCTGTCGCTGTGGGCGCAAAATGACGGCATGTATTATCATGCCGACCTGTTCCTGAGCTGTGCAGGCGTTGACTTCCTTTGTCCGCGCGGATGGTGCTATGCCACGCGCTGTAAGTTCCTTGGCGACGGCCATGCTATAATATGGCATGACGGCCATGCTGACAAGTCGCAGAAACTTGTCATCACCAACTCTACTTTTGATGCGAAATGTCCTACGCATTTGGGCAGATACCATCATGACTCGCAGTTCTATCTGTTGAACTGCAAGATGTCAAGTCAGATACTCGACCGTAATATCAGCTATGCCTACACCGACAAGGTGCTCGACCCCTGTCCGTGGGGACCGCGCATATATTATTATGGTTGCGCACGCGAGGGTGGCAACAGCGGTTGGCTGAATAACAACCTCAAGGAGGCAGAGGGTAGTCCGGAGCACTATCAGGTGACCGCCCAGTGGGTGTTTGGCAAGAGATGGGACCCAGAACAGCGCGTCAGAGACCTGTGGAAAGTTCTGGAGTATTGAATATTTAGGAGTGAATATTTAGGAGTGATAGGGGAGTAGAAGGGGAGTGAAAAGGGAGTGATAAGGACAAATGTATTTGACTGTATGAATCAGTTAAACGTAATGTCCCTATCACTCCCCTTCTACTCCCCTATAACTCCATGCAATGAACTCACTGCATGATTTCCTCAATCAGCGGTATTACGACCTTCTTTATCACCTTCTCGTTGAGCTGGTGCTCACCCTCGAAGCGGCGGCACTGAGGATAGTGCTTGCTGAAGAGACCGTAGGTGTTGCAGGTCTTGTCGTTGATGCCGAAGAGTCCCCAGACGTGCTGGCGGTCCTCGTCGGTAAGGTTCTTGAACTGCTGCCGCTCAATCTGGTTGTGGTGCTGTATGATGTCGCGGGTGATGCGGAAGGTCTTCTGGTGGTCCTTGCGACCGTTGAAGAACTTGTGCTCGCCAGTCTTCAGCACTCCGCTCATGGTTGACATGTTGACAGCGGGATTTACGCAGATGCGCTTGAATCCGTGCATCTGGTGTGCATACATGCCGCCCATTGACGTGCCCACTATAATGTCGGGCTGCTCCTGTTCGCAGAGTTCACGCAGGTACGGCAGTGCGTCGAGCGGCTCCACCGGTATGTCGGGAGCAATAATTTCGTCATTCGGCATCAAGCGGCGCAGTGTCTCCACTGTGCCGCTTGCGCCTGATGATCCGAAACCGTGAAAATAAATGAGTTTCATTTTTTGTGCTTTTAGGAGTTAAGAAGTTAAGGAGTTAAGACAAATGTGTTCGACTTGATGAATAAGCGAAGGTAATGTCTTAACTCCTTATATCTTAACTACTTGTTATTTGATATATTTCTTGCCATTCTGTATCACCATGCCGCGGTAGTTGCTGTCCACCTTCTGTCCGGCAAGGTTGTATATTGCGTTGGAGTCGGCGACCTTAGCCTCGCCTACGGTCTCCACTCCAGTGGCTGAACCGCCGGTGTGGTATTCCAGTACGATGACTATGCTCTGCTGCTCGCCGGCGTTGGTGAAGGTCAGTTCGTTCTGCACGTTGTCGAGAATGAACTCAGCCTTGTTTGGCGCAGTGTTAGTCTTGGTGAGGTCGAGAATCTGTCCGTCAGACTCGGTGTATGTCTTGCCTGCCACTTCCTTCCAATAGCTGGTGCGGCTGCTTGAGTTTGTTCCCACTATGCTCCAGAATGTGATCTTAGTCACCTTGTGGCCCTCAGGTATCACGATAGTGTTCTGAGCGCCGTTAGAGAGAGTTATGCCAGTGCGCTGCACGCCGTCAAATTCATAGGTCATCTTTGAGCCTTTAGTGTAGTACTTGTTGGTAACGGTGGTGTAGTGCATGCTGTAACCCTTGTTGTTAGAAGGTGAAGCCTCGTTGCCAACCAGTTCAGTGCAGCTGCTATCACCGCCGGTGCGTGTGCAGTTACCCCATGCTATGCAGACCTTCTGAGTCTCGCTCTCTGGTTCCTCGATAGGATCCTCGATAGGTTCATCAGGTCTTTCCTCACCGCCTACTACCTTCAGTATGCCGTCGGTGTAGAGTGCAGTGGTGTCCCATGTCTGTCCCTCGCCCGGTGTGGCAGGAATGATTTCTGAGAATGTACCGGTAACGGTGCCGATGAATGCCTGTATCTCATCGCCGTTGTAGAAGGTGCTGTCCTGCATGGCCTCGTTGAGCACAAGCTTCACATTGCTCTGTATAGTCAGGCCGCCGCTCATTGTCAGTCCCTTGTCAGTAGCCAGTGTGTCGCCCACTTGCAGTGTGGCACCGCTGTTCAGTGTCACCTTGCCAGCCAGTGTGCCATGACCTGCCAGTGTAGCGCCGCTCTTTACAGACACTGCGCCGGTGCCAGTGTGGTTGCCGTTGACGATGAGAGTGCCTTCCGTGACATCTGTCGTGCCGCTATATACGTTGGCACCTTCCAGACGCCAGTCGCCAGTGCCGCGCTTCTCGATAGAGGTGGTACCAATGTTGGCGTGCTTCTGGTCATAGTTGTCAATCACACCATAGAATGTCTCGTCGGTGTTGGCAGTGCCTACAATCCATTTGCCTTCGCCTTTAGCCTTTACATTGAAACCAGAGAGCACTGTTGAGGCATCACCTGACAGACCGCCGAGGATGTATGTTGCAGTATTCTTACTGCCCTGTATGCGCGCATTGCCTTTAAGGTATATGGTAGCGTTCTTGATGTGATGGTTGTGTGCGTCAGGGTCTGATGCACCATTCTGGCTCATGGCAAACTGACTGTTGGTGCCTGAACCGGTGCCGTTAATTATCAGCTTACCAGTGAAGCCGTCCCAGTTGCCCTCGATGTACTCGCGCAAATAATGCACATTCCATATCAGAGTGCCGCTGCCGGTAACGGTGCAGGAGTTCTTGTTCCATAGGTCGAAGTCAACGGTTGACGTGGTGCCTGCCACTGCTTCGATAGGGAAGTTGTAGGTGACATTAGCCTCATTCTTGCCCACCGTTACGAATGTGCCGCCCTGCATCACGAGCTTAGATGCCGAACCGATGCCTGCATCGGAAACGTCCTTGGTGGCGAGTTTCAGCGTTCCACCCTTCAATACCACGTTGCCGTCATACTTGAAGAAACCGGTGTTGTTTACTGCTACCGTGCCGTTTCCACCGACGATGAAATTGCCCTGTCCTTCAATGCCACCGTTCATAGTCACCACGGTATTGCTGTTGGCAATGTTCAGTTCAGTGTCATTGTAAAGCATTGCAGAACGGTTGGTGGCTGTTGAGGCACCAGTGTATTTATATGTGCCGCCGTCCATCACCCAGTTCTGTGCAAACTCCTGGCTCTTGCCCAGTCCGCTGGCAACATCGCCGTTCTTCAGTGACGAGAACTCGTAAGTACCGTCATGCAGCACTGTGGCACCGGTGTATTGCTGGTCGCTTGCCACGGTGAAGGTGCCCTTGCCTGTCTTGTTCATTGAAGCTTTGCCGTTCACGTAGCCAGTGCCGTTAAGGGTGATGTTGGCATCAGAGCGTACTACCACAGCGGTGTATTCCTGTGCCTCGTCAAGAGTATATGTCTTGTCCTCGGTGTCATCGATGAGCCACTCGCCAACGCCAGTGCCGTCGAAAGACTCAGCGTCAACGATGTCAGTCTGTTCAGGACGTGTCTTCATAGTAACAGCATCAGTGTATGCAGACTTGCTGTCACCGCTGTATGCGCAAACACGAACCAGATAAGAGGTTGCGGGAGTCATGCCCTCCTCAGCGATGGTGCATGTGGTGGTGTTTGCATCCACGCGGGCAACCTCAGTGTATTCTGCAGCGTCAGCCTTCTTGTACTCCACTATGAAGCCTTCCTCGTTGTCGCTGTAGTCAGCCCATGAGATGTCAAGGCTGCTGGAGGTTGAAGACTCCAGAGTGAGCAGCAACGGCGCACGCAGGAAGAACTCGCGGCTGTCCTTTGTGATGCCGTTGATATAGTTCTCGATGTTCAGATAGCCATTGCTAGCCACCACAGTAGCATCTGCCACTGACGGGTTTGTGCCGTTGGCTTCTTCCCATGCGTCAGGCATACCGTCGCCGTCGGTATCTGTTTTCTTCGCGCCGGCATATATGCTCCATGCGGTAGGTACACCGATAGGCAGTTCGTTCTCGTTGGTGATGAGCTTGCCCTTGGTACCGTATGACAGCACCTCGTCAATCATATAGCAGTCGGCAATGTCGCGGTAAGGCAGCGAAGCACCAACGTCGGGCAGCAGGTTCTCGATGAGAGAGTTGCCGGCCCACTTCTCCAGTTCAGGATATGCGTATGGAGTTGATACCTTGTCACCACCACCTGTGCCGGTGAACTCCGACGGGTTATACACACCGTCGCGATTCTTGTCCTGCCAGTTGTCGTTGCCATAGAAGTGGAAGTCAGAGTTACCACCTGTAAGGGCATCGCCACCTACAGCAGGACCGTTGATGAAGAGGTTGTTCTCGATGTTTACGTATGAAGTGCCTTCAGAGTCGCCGCCCATGTTATAGGCATAGTTCTTCCAGTTATATACCAGGTTGTTAACATACTGGTTGGTACCCTTCACCTTGAAGTTACGGGTGCTGTTGTCCACCAGCAGTATGCGGTAGAGCGTGATGTTGTCAGCCTGCATCAGACCACCTGCAGAGTGAGTCATCAGTCCCTGTCCCACGATAGAGTTCATCAGGGTGATGTTCTGCGGAGCAGTACCCTTGTTGTCCCAGTTGATGGAGAAGTTCTCGTCCTGTCCCCAAGAGAAAGAGCAGTGGTCGAAAATCATGTTCTGGCCGTTGGCAATACCGCCGGCATCCTTGTCTTTCGTTCCCACGGCACCCATGCGGAAGCGCATGTAGCGCACGATGATGTTGTCGGCGCCAGAGAAACTGGTACCGTCGCCATATACGGTGATACCCTCACCGGGAGCTGTCTGACCAGCTACGTAAAGGTTGCTGCTGAATATAAGACGAGAGTTGATGCGTATTACACCAGCCACGTCGAACACGACAATACGGTTTGGTTGGCTTACGGCGTCGCGTAAGGAACCTGTGCCGGAGTCGTTGAGGTTGGTTACGTGATAGACCGTTGCGCTTGATGTGGCACGTGCACCTTTGGCGAAACGTCCCCAGCCTGCCGCTCCCGGAAACGCCAGCAGGTCGTCAGCCTGTGCTGATGCCACACTCATGAGTCCTGCCAATAGCAAGGAAAAGAATTTTGTTTTAAGTGTCATTAGTTTATCGATTATTTTTATTAGTTTCGCATTCGTAGGGTTTATTTTGCAAAGTTAAGAAAAAAAGCGCAAACCACCAAAAAAAATATATATTTTAGTGGCTTACGCAGATGTATCGAAGTTTTTCGCTGTCGTGCCATATATGCGGCATGAGCTTATTGCGGCAGTTGGATGCTTTATGTGGTATGGGCTTATTGCGGCAGTTGGATGCTTTCGATGCGGAGCTTCAGTAGCCCGGCAGGCACACGGACCTGCACTGTGTCGCCTTCTTTCTTGTTGAGCAGGGCTTGCGCTATGGGTGATTTGATGGAAATCTTTCCCTCTCGTAGGTTCGCCTCATGCGGACTGGCTATGGTGTAAGCCATCCGCGCACCTGTGGCTACGTTGGTCAGTTCCACACGGCAGAGAAGGCCTACACCATTGCTGCCGAGCTTTGACATGTCAACGACACGGGCATGGGCCAGCACACGCTGCTTGAAACGTATTCTGCTAAGCAGTCGTGCTTGCTCGCGTTTGGCAGCATGATACTCGAAATTCTCGCTGAGGTCGCCTTTGTCGCGTGCCTCGGATATAGCGTCGCGCACTTGTGGCAGTTCTACAGTTTCCATCTGGCGCAACTCAGCCACGAGCTTGTCGTAGCCTTCTTGTGACATATATTCCATATTGTTTGCAAAGGTAATCATTTTTCAACAAAACATGGAAAGTTTTGGCAAATAATATTGCATGGAGAAAAAGAATAGTTAAAACTTTTCTTTTTTCAGATTTATTTTGTAACTTTGCACAATGATATGGCACAGGAACTATCAAATACACAAGAGCAGCAGATCGTACAGGAACTGAAACAGACGCATTCCCTCAACGCCCAGCAGGTGCTGATGATGCGTATGCTTGAAATGCCCTTGATGCAGTTTGAGGAGAATGTGCGTACAGAGATGGATGAGAATCCGGCACTTGACGGTGATGGCCAGGATGATTCGGATTTCTCAGATTACTCCGAGAACTCAGATTATTCTGATAATTCGGAAAACTCTGACAGTCAAGAGTCGTCGGAGGATGAGCGCCGCGATGAACTTGACAATGTGTTGGAGTCGATGAGTAGTGATGACCGCCTTGATACATCTGATTATAATCGACAGAACAATCATGACCCGGATGCTGACCGCGAAGAACGTGTGTGGAGCAATGAGGAGTCTTTCTATGACAGGTTACACGAACAGGTTGGTGAGCATGAGTTGACGGAACGGCAAGAGATAATAATGGATTATCTCATAGGCTCGCTTGACGGTGATGGATTGTTGCGTAAGGACCTTGCTTCACTGAGCGATGAGATTGCTGTACATGAATATATAGATGTGAGCATCGACGAACTGGAGCGTGTACTCACCATATTGCAAGGCTTTGACCCACCGGGTATAGGTGCACAGTCACTGCAGCAATGTCTGCAGATACAAATACTAAGGAAGAATCCTACTCCCATCACGAAACTCATGCATGAGGTGGTGAGTGAGCATTGGACGGACTTTGCGCGCAAGCACTGGAAGCGTATAGCGGAACAGATGCAGATGGGTAGTGCTACGGCAGAAGAGGTGTTTGCAGAGATACGCAGGTTAAATCCTCGTCCCGGTGCAGCACTGGGTGAGACTATGGGACGCAGTACGGAACAACTGACACCAGACTTTGTCATCACCATTGACGACGATGAGAATATACAATTTGCAATAAACCGTGGCAAGGTGCCCGAACTGCATGTGTCGCGAGAGTTTGAAGATATGATAGATGCATACAGGCAAAATCCATCGTCGATGACTCGCACAGACAAAGAAGGGTTGCTGTATGCACAACAGAAGGTGACTCGCGCCCGTCTTTACATTGAGGCTATAAAGCAGCGACAGCGTACCATGCGCGACACCATGCGTGCTATCATCCGACTGCAGCGCAAATACATCCTTACCGGTGATGACAGTGACCTGCGTCCTATGATACTTAAAAATGTGGCAGACATTGCTGGTATCGACCTCTCAACCGTCTCTCGTGTGTGCAGCACAAAATATGTGCAGTTGCCGTGGGGCACCATACGTATGAAGCAGTTTTTCTCTGTGCGCTACAATGTGGGAGGGGGCGAAGAGGTTTCGACGCGTGAGATAAAGAATGCACTGCAGGAAATTATCGATGCGGAGCCGAACGGAAAGCCGCTCAGCGACATCAAACTGGCTGCCGAACTGAAGAAGCGCGGCTACCCTATAGCACGGCGCACGGTGGCGAAATACCGCGAACAGTTGGGCATACCGATTGCAGCGTTAAGAAAATAAGGAACACTGTTGAGAATTCTTCAGAAATAAATAGTAAACAGAAGAAAAATAGTCAATAAATAGTCAATAGTAAATAGTCAAATAGTAAATGCAGTAGATGAGAAGAAACCGCCTTATACTTGTTATGGCGAGTTACATTAGTATAGTATTCACGCCATTTTACCTGCCGCTCATGGGGCTGCTGGCGCTCTTCTTGTTTACCTACCTCAGCATGTTCCACTGGGGGTACAAACTGCACATACTGCTGTTGGTGTGGGCTTTTACGTGTTTGCTGCCCACCACCCTTATCCGTCTGTACAGACATTACAAGGGATGGTCGCTGCTGCGTTTGCTGCGGCGCGAGGAGCGCATGGTGCCATACGCCATTTCGATAATGTGTTACATAGCATGCCTGTATATCATGAGTCTGCAGCATGTGTCGCACATCATAACGTCCATTGTCATTGCGGCACTCATAATACAGATACTCTGCGCCATAATAAACCACTGGTGGAAGATCTCCACCCACACCGCAGCCATCGGCGGTACCACGGGGGCCGTAGTGGCGTTCTCGCTCATCTTCGGTTTCTATCCGTTGTGGTGGCTCTGCTTCCTCATACTGCTTGCCGGCGTGCTCGGCACCAGTCGCATGCTGTTGCGCATCCATACGCTGGGCGAGATAGTGGGAGGCTACCTCATAGGCGTGGTGGCAGGATTCGTGGGAGTGGTGATATGAGATGACCCTAACCCTGACCCCACCCCTTTATCCCCTCCCAAGGGAGGGGAGGGATATGTGGAAGACTGTATGAATTGATAAAAACGATAATATTAAATAAAAAACAAGCCTTTTACTCTTTGGATATGGCAGAAGCATATCCTTCCTCTCCCTCGGGAGGGGATTAAGGGGAGGGGTTGTGTTTCCTTTTCTTTCTTATGAAACCAATAGTAAGCATTATCATGGGCAGCACAAGTGACATGCCCGTCATGGAGAAGGCAATGAACTTTCTCAACGAACAGCAGATACCTTTCGAGGTAAATGCTCTGTCAGCTCACCGCACACCAGGTGCCGTGGAGCAGTTTGCACGCACTGCCGAAGGTCGCGGCATCCGCGTCATCATAGCAGCAGCAGGCATGGCGGCAGCTCTGCCCGGCGTGATAGCAGCCTCTACGTCGCTGCCTGTCATCGGCGTGCCTATCAAGGGTATGCTCGACGGACTCGACGCCATGCTCTCCATCATACAGATGCCACCGGGAATACCTGTTGCCACGGTCGGAGTGAACGGCTCGATGAACGCCGCCATCCTCGCCATGGAGATGCTGGCACTTGGCGATGAAGACATACGTCAGAAACTCAAGGCATACAAGTCTGGCTTGGGCAAGAAGATAGAGAAGGCCAACAAAGACCTTGCCGAGGTGAAGTACGAGTATAAGACGAACTAATGGAAATAAAAAGACGACAGACTACCCCCACTATGGTGGGCAACGTACAGATTGGCGGCGATGCACCGATACGCGTGCAGTCAATGACCACCACCAACACCAACGACACTGAGGCTTGCGTGGCGCAGGCCAAGCGCATTATAGAGGCTGGCGGCGAACTGGTAAGACTGACGACGCAGGGCAGCCGTGAGGCGGAGAACATGAAGAACATCTCTGCCGCGCTGAAGGCGGAGGGCATCATGACTCCGCTCGTGGCCGACGTGCACTTCAACGCCAACGTGGCCGACGTGGCGGCACTCTACTGTGAGAAGGTGCGCATCAACCCCGGCAACTACGTTGACCCGGCCCGCACGTTCAAGAAACTGGAATATACCGACGAGGAGTATCAGGCAGAACTCCAGAAGATTGAGGAACGCTTCATTCCTTTCCTCAACATCTGCAAGGAGCATCACACCGCCATCCGCATAGGCGTGAACCACGGTTCGCTCTCAGACCGCATCATGTCGCGCTACGGCGACACGCCCGAAGGCATCGTGGAGTCATGCATGGAGTTCCTGCGCATCTGCAAGCGCGAGGATTTCCAGAATGTGGTGCTCTCCATCAAGGCCAGCAACACCGTCGTGATGGTCAAGTCTGTCCGACTGCTTGTTCTGGCTATGGACAAGGAGGACATGCACTATCCGCTGCACCTCGGAGTCACGGAGGCTGGCGAGGGCGAAGACGGTCGCATCAAGTCTGCCGTGGGCATCGGTGCACTGCTCACCGAAGGCATCGGCGACACCATACGTGTCAGTCTCAGCGAGGAGCCGGAGTGCGAGATTCCAGTGGCAAAAAAACTGGTGGCAACCCCTACCCCTTTACCCCTCCCCGAGGGGAGGGGGGAGATTACGGATGAGAAGTCTGAGAATTTATCGAGTCCGTTCTCTCCGTCAGATATCCCATCACACACCGTAGTCCGCTGGATAGAGGATGATGTGCTCTATGTTGCCCTCAACGAAGATGACGCTGACGATGTGAAGTTGTATTCCGCCATGTGGGCTGGCTCTCCGCTTATTGACGGTAAGGCCCATGAGTTGGTTATATATAATAAAGGAGAAATCTTTGACTCCTCAGTGCAGACAGAGGATTTATCTCCCTCCCCTTGGGGAGGGGCAGGGGAGGGGGTCTCAGAGTCCATCCTTCAGGCTGCCCGTGTGCGCTTCACCAAGACGGAGTATATATCATGCCCGGGCTGCGGCCGCACTCTCTACGACCTGCAAGGCACCATAGCTCGCATCAAGGCGGCGGTGACAGAGGCTGCCAAGGACAATCCACGCTTCAAGACACTGAAGATAGGCATTATGGGCTGCATAGTCAACGGTCCCGGTGAGATGGCCGATGCCGACTACGGATATGTGGGCGCCGGTCCCGGCAAGATTTCTCTCTACAAGAACAAAGAGTGCGTGGAGAAAAACATACCCGAAAGTGAGGCGGTGGACCGCCTGTTGCAGTTCATAAAAGACGACGCGTGACAGGGGCTTGCCACCTATGGGAAAATGAATTTACGATGACATAATATTTGCATCTTTAAAAAGTATTTTGTAATTTTGCACTCCGAAACGTAATTCACAACATATACTGATGCACAGAATAGTAGTAAAGGTCGGCTCCAACGTGCTGACTACACAGAAGGGAAAACTCGACATCACCAGGCTCTCAGCCCTGGTGGACCAGATAGCGTGGATGCGCGAGCACGACTATGAGGTGATTCTCGTATCGTCGGGTGCCGTGGCATGTGGACGCCAAGAACTGAAGGTTGACCACCAGCTCGACTCCGTGGAGCAGCGACAGTTGTTCTCCGCCATGGGACAGGCCAAACTGATGAACCTGTATTACGACCTTTTTCGCGAGTACCACCTGCACATAGGACAGATACTCACCATGAAGAGTAATTTCGAGACACTTGAGCACTATCGCAACCAGCAGGCCTGCATGGAACTGATGCTCAACAATGGTGTCATTCCCATAGTCAACGAGAACGACACCGTATGCCTCACCGAGCTGATGTTTACCGACAATGACGAGCTCTCAGGACTTATAGCACAGATGATGCATGCTGAGACTCTCGTCCTGCTCAGCAACATCAACGGCATATATACCGGCAACCCTGCCGACCCGGCTTCCGAGGTCATTCGCACCGTCAGGCCGGAGGACAACCTCGACCAGTACATACAGACCTCAAAGAGCAGTGCCGGTCGTGGAGGCATGGAATCTAAGTATCACACCGCCCGCACCGTTGCTGAGGCTGGCATACGTGTCATGATTGCCAACGGCGAGCGTGACAACATCCTCATCGACCTTCTCACAAAGCCCGACAGTACGCTCCACACCGAGTTCCTGCCACAGCAGACGAGAGGGTGACACGGCTCATTGCTACGCATAACAAAATAAGGCATGTTCTACAACAGAACATGCCTTTTTTGTATCTATTCACCGAAAAGAAGTGTGTCTTTATTCGTAGTGCCTTATTCTCGTGTCTATGCCATCGCCCTTGAGCTGTGCAGGAATGGTACTTACGTCAGTCTGGCCGTAGTGGTAGGGGAAGAGCACCTTTGGCTTGATGGTCTTTGCCGCCTTCACCAGTTGCTCCACGGTCATCGTGTAGGGCTGGTTGCAGGGCAGGAAGGCAATGTCAATGTTCTTGATGCCTGCCATCTCTGGTATGTCCTCCGTGTCGCCGGCAATGTATATCCGCAGTCCGTCGATGGTCATGATGTAGCCGTTGTCGCGTCCTTTGGGATGAAACTTCGTGCGGTCCGCCGTGATGTTGTATGCCGGTACGGCCTCCACGGTGATGTCGTCAGCCACCTGCATCTTGTCGCCGTTGACCATCGCCTTGCCCGAACCGAACATCTCGGTGCAGCGTTTGTTCATTATCAACTGTGTGTTGGCGCCCGTCAGCTGGCGTAGTGTGGCAGCATCATAATGGTCGGCATGTTCGTGGGTCACGAAGATGTAGTCGGCCTTGGGCATGGCGGCATAGTCAATGGTGCGTCCTCCCAGTTTTGCCACGGGGTCTATCTCTATCTCCCTTCCGTCATACTCTATGCGTATGCACGAGTGCATAAGGGCATGAAACCTTACGGTCTTTCCGCTCTTGGTCTTAAACTCATCCACCTCGTATGCGCCTTTCGCCGTGGATTCAGTAGCGGCAGCGGTCTGCTTTCCCTCTGTGCCGCCGGCACGGTTCTGCTGTCCGCAGGCTGTCGTCAGCCACATCGCAGCCAACAAGCATGTTATTATCTTTTTCATTGTTATTGTATTTTAGCGTGAGTTCGATGAAAATGTTAGTGTTATTCTGATTTTGCCAACTTCGTTTGTCCAGGGGGCTAAAGGGAGTTGGTGGACGTTTCGGGTACAAAGGTAACAATTTAATTTATCTTGTGCAAATTATATATGGTTAAAATCAATAAAATTTGCGAACAAATGGTATATGGCAGAATTGTCCTAAATCTCCACAGAATAGAAAACTCATTTTAAGGGGCACTGAAGAGGGTGGGAGGGAGAGGTGTCCAGAATGATGGTCGAATCGCGTAGAGGGGCCTTAAAACGCTTTTTACAATTCACAATGCGTTATTTTTAATTCACAATGCATAATGCACAATGCACAATTAGGCCATGCAGGGTGAAAAATGCGTGCAATTTGCAATAATTATACATTAACAATGTTATAAAAGCAGCCATATTGCATTGTAATAGCTATCAGATAGCCCAGTAAAACGATAGCTTTTACACTGTAATATGATAGCTATTACCGCGCGTTAAGAAAACTTTACACTTTTAACATTTGCCTAAATGTCGGATTTTACCCTTGCTTCCCATGTTTTCATCATGTCATTGTTTTCCTAAAAAAATAGGTAATGATATAGCTGTTGGCACAAATGATTTTTATTTTTTCATACTATTTATAAGAAATAATATAAAGCAAAGATACTAAAAAATCTCCAATGCCACATCATGTGATATCAGATATTAAACAAATGTTAATGCTACCACGTCTTCATTAATATATTTTAAGAATATAACATGGCATCGCAGTCGTGATGATCCCGAATCCTTAACTAACGAATATTCGACGGATTGTGCTGCATAATATTATTTCGGAATAGCACAAAATTAATTTTTTGGCTCGAAATATTAATTTTGTGCTATAATTGATTGCTAAAATGAAGTAATGTGCGGGAAAATATTCGTAACTTTGTAACCGTTAAATCATCATTGAATGACAATATGATACAGATTCCCATTGAGTCGATGAACCTGATGCTGCTGAACGTAGGGCGGGCGAAACACAACGGTGACTGGAACTGGCAGAACGTCAGTTCACCGTTCATCCGCATCTTCTACGTGGTGGAGGGTGAGGCGGTGTTGCACTTGGTGGACGGCGACGTATTGCTCAAGCCCGGGCGGCTCTACATAATCCCGGCCTACACTGTACACTCGTATGAGTGTAGCGGACGGTTCACGCACTACTACCTGCACATGTACGAGGGGTTTCGGCATGAGGTGAGCCTGCAGGAGGTTTACGAACTTCCGACGGAGGTGGAGGGCGGTGAAGGAATGGAACAGCTGTTTGGGTGGCTGTGTGAGCGACTGCCCGATGCACGGTTGCCCCAGGAAGATCCGCAGGCCTACGATACGTCGGCACAAACGTCGGACTACGTGGCGCGTTACCGCGATATGGATCTATGGGAAAAGATGGAACTGCGTGGTGCCATGCTGATGATAATGTCACGCTTCATCCGTGAGGCCTGTCCTCGTGTGTGGACGAATGATGAACGAATGAGACGCGTGCTGGAGTACATTCATGTCCATATCGGCGACAGCATTGATGTAGAGGAACTGACCAAGTTGGCCAGTGTCACAAAGCCATACTTCATCAAGTTGTTCAGGCGCGAGTTTGGTACGTCGCCCATTCAATACATTAATAAAAAGAAAGTTGAGCGCGCACAGTTACTGCTTTATACCACCAACAAGACAGTGAAGGAGGTAGCTTACGCCCTCGGCTTCAGCGACCAGAACTACTTTATCCGCCTGTTCCGCAAGGTAGCAGGCATTACGCCACAGGAGTACCGTAAGGAATTGCGTCCGTAATACAATTAAACAATATAATATGAATACTATCTATCCTAAGATTGGCATCCGTCCGACCATCGATGGTCGGCAAGGCGGTGTCCGCGAGAGTTTGGAAGAGAAAACCATGGCACTTGCAAGCGCTGTGGCAGAGTTGATAACCCAAAATCTGCGTAACGGCGACGGTTCGCCTGTAGAGTGCGTCATCGCCGATACGACGATAGGTCGCGTAGCGGAGAGTGCTGCCTGTGCCGAGAAGTTTGAGCGCGAGGGCGTGGGAAGTACCATCACCGTGACATCGTGCTGGTGCTACGGTTCAGAGACGATGGACATGAACCCTCACTACCCTAAGGCCGTCTGGGGCTTCAACGGCACAGAACGACCGGGTGCTGTGTATTTGGCTGCCGTGCTTGCGGCTCACGCACAGAAGGGCCTGCCCGCCTTCGGCATTTACGGTCACGATGTACAAGACATCAACGATAACACCATTCCTGCCGACGTGGCAGAGAAGATTCTGCGATTCGCACGTGCTGCTCAGGCTGTAGCTACCATGAAAGGCAAAAGCTACCTGTCAATGGGCAATACCTGCATGGGTATTGCAGGCAGTATCGTCGATGCTGACTTACTGCAGCACTATCTTGGAATGCGCACGGAATATGTGTCGCTGGTGGAAATCCTGCGTCGCGTGGACTTCAATATCTTCGACCCCGATGAGTTTAAGAAAGCGATGGCTTGGGTGGAAAAATACTGCAAGCCGCAGGAGGGGCACGATTATAACGAGGACCGTCCGCTCTTCCCTGGCACGCCCATGACTGCCTTCAACGGCAAAGGCAAGGGCAAGAATCGCGAGGAGAAGGACCAAGACTGGGAGTTCACCGTGAAGACCATGATAATTATACGTGACTTGATGCATGGCAATCCGCGCCTCTTGGAAATGGGATACAAGGAGGAGGCTTTGGGTCACAACGCATTGTTCGGCGGTGTGCAGGGACAGCGGCAGTGGACAGACTACAAGCCTAATTTCGACTTCCCTGAGTCGATGCTCTGCACCAGTTTCGACTGGAACGGAGTGCGTGAGGCTGACGTGCTCGCCACGGAGAACGACTTCCTTAATGGACTGTCTATGCTCTTTGGACATCTGCTTACCAACCGTGGAGTAATGTTCTCTGACATTCGCACCTATTGGAGCCCAGAGGCCGTTGAACGTGTGGCTGGTAAGAAACCAGAGGGACAGGCCGCAGGTGGTTTCATACATCTTATTAACAGCGGTGCCACCACCCTTGATGCTACAGGTGCTATGACGACTGCAGATGGCTTGCCCACGATGAAGGAACCTTGGAACATCACCGATGCCGATGTGGAGGCCTGCATGAAGGCAACATCGTGGATGCCTGCAGACCGCGACTACTTCCGTGGTGGCGGCTACTCATCTCACTTCGTCACTAAGGGCGGCATGCCGATGACCATGATGCGCGTAAACAGAGTGGCAGGTCTCGGTCCTGTGTTGCAATTGGTAGAGGGATGGACGGTGGAACTTGACCCAAAGACCCACGATATCCTTGACAAACGTACCGACCCGACGTGGCCCACTACGTGGTTCGTGCCTCGCCTCGATGCTTCGAAGGACTGCTTCAAGGATGTCTATAGCGTGATGAACTGCTGGGGTGCCAACCATGGTGCTATCGCCTATGGGCATATCGGTGCAGACCTTATCACGCTCTGCTCAATTCTCCGCATCCCTGTGTGTATGCATAATATAGCTGATGCGGATATCTTCCGACCTGCAGCATGGAACGCCTTTGGCATGGATAAGGAGGGAGCCGACTATCGTGCCTGTCAGAACTTCGGACCATTGTATTGAGATAATAATAGATGCAAAACACCAAATAGAATGTTATAGGAAATCGTATTCAAACTATAAATATTTGTTAATTAAACAGCGGGAACATGTTTTTTTTATGTGTTTCCGCTTTTTTTCTAAGGAAAAATGTTAACTTTGTGTTATAAACACTGATTATGACAAACGTAACTATAAAGACTTCAGAAGGCGACATCACTGTATGCCTCTACGACGAGACTCCTCGTCATCGTGACAATTTCCTTAAACTTGCAAAGGAAGGCTATTATGACGACACTCTCTTCCACCGCGTCATCAAGAACTTCATGATTCAGGGCGGTGACCCGAACAGCAAGGATGCACCGGAGGGCGTAATGCTCGGTACAGGCGGTCCGGGATATACCGTTCCGGCAGAAATCCTTCCACAGTTCATACACAAGCGTGGCGCACTGGCTGCTGCGCGTCAGGGCGACGAGGTGAATCCTGAGCGTGCATCAAGCGGTTCGCAGTTCTACATTGTATGGGGACAGGTGTATAACGAAGGACAGATGGGACAGCTGGCAAAGCAGATGCAGATGCAGGCTGAGCAGGCTGTATTCAACCGTCTGGCAGGTGAGCACCGTAAGGAGATTATGGATCTGCGCCGCAACCGCGATCAGGCAGGACTGATGGAACTTCAGAACGACCTCATCGCGCAGACCCGCGCCATCATGGCAGAGCAGGGCAACGCCGGACTGACTGACGAGCAGAAGAAGACATACACCACTGTAGGTGGTACTCCGCACCTTGACGGACAGTACACGGTGTTCGGCGAGGTGACTGCCGGCCTTGACGTCGTTGAGAAGATACAGAACACCGACACTGCTGCCGGTGACCGTCCGAAACAGGACATCAAGATTCTGTCTGTAGAGGTTATCTGATAGTGTTTTGATATAAAAAGATACAAGGCGTGAACTCCTATGGTTGGAATTCACGCCTTTTGCCATTGTGGGAGAGGGATAAAAAAACATTACATTTGCAGCGAAAAACTTGCTTGTTTCAGAATGTTTTTGTAACTTTGCTCTCGCAAACTCGCCAAAGGCGACCACGAGCCAGCTCCGCTGACACTCGTTGTTTGCTTCGTGCGATAGCATTGCTCTCGCAAACTCGCTATTACGCGACCACGAGCCAGCTCCGCTGACACTCGTTGTTTGCTTCGTGCGATAGCATTGCCGTCATAACTAAACAACAAATATCCAGACAATGAAAAATCTTTACTCTCTTTCTGCAACATTGGCTTTCGCCATGCTGCTCTCATGCATAGCTGTTTCGGCACAGATGAAGCACACCATCATACGCTCAGGACAAGGCATGCATGCTTCCTCTACCGGCGGTACGCAAAGCAGCTACGGCACCACCGTGACATACAAGGGCGAACAGTACATCCGCGTAAGAACGGCGGAGCAGTTTCTTAATGCGCTCGGTTCACGCCGCAACGTGCTTGTGGCTGCCGACACCGAGATTAACCTGACGCCGCTGCTCGACGACCAGAGCCATTTCCGCACAAAGTACAGGATGTGGTCATCCGACATCTCAGGCGGCATTGCCGACGGCCGCGAGGTGGTGGCAAGCGAAGAGGTGTTCGACGGTCGTCAGCTCACGCTCGTCAACTTTAAGCAGCTGAACATCGTGGGTGAGCGCAACTCACGCATCGTGGTGGAGCCACGCTATGCCTTCTGCCTGCGTTTCGTTGACTGCAAGCAGTGCGAGGTGCGCAACCTCACCATCGGCCATACCGAGGGCGGCTACTGTACCGGCGGTGTGATAGGCGACCTGCGCGGCTGGCGCATATATGTGGTGAACAGCGACCTCTATGGCTGCGGTGCCTACGGTCTGGAACTTGAGAAGACCAACAGCTTTGAACTGCGCAATTCAAATATACACGGCTGCACCTACGGCATCATGACTCTCAGCAGCGTGATGTCGATGACGGCATCGCACTGCAATTTCTTCAACAACCGCGAGTATTCGCTCATAGGCAGCGGCAACAGTGCCGGCGTGGTCTTCGACGATTGCTGGTTCTTCAACAACGAGGGTACGCTGTTCTCATTCGACAGCGAGTTCTACCTCCGCAACAGCAAGGTGTTCCATCTGGAATCAGAACTCGGGAGCATGGAGATGGCAGACCAGACCGGCGGCAACAATGAGTTCGGCGAACTCTTTTCCTACCACGGTGCCTACGGCCAGATGCTCGAAAGGCGAAACAAGAAGATAGGTCCGGATGTGGAGTAATAAGGAAAGATAGTCACAGTTCAACAATTACTTGTTGACTTTTCTGAAAAAGCAAAGTGTAAGCAAACGGTGCTGTTTGCTTACACTTTGCGTAATGTGTCATAAATGGTTATTGTATGTATTTCTGCCTGACGGCCTTGGGCAGTTTCGATGCAATGAGGTGGTATGATTCACTTATCCATTCCTTAGCCAGCGCATCGTCCAGCTGCTCATAATACACGTCGCTCCAGTGCTTCTTGTTCCAGTGCCACGCCGGCGTTACGGCAGAGTGGTGCTCACGCAGTTCTTCATTGCGCTCCGGCAAGAGCTTCAGCGCGAACCTCGGGGCGGAGTTCTCCATGTCGTGCTCGCCGCCGCCCAGCCACAGGCATACGAATATCTTGCCCTCAAGGCGGAAGGTGATGATGTCGTCGCCAAACGGTTGGTCTTCGGTCACACCGTGCAGCGACAGCGTGTAGTCTCGAATCTGCTCTATGTTCATGGCTGTTTCACGAATTCTTCTATGTCCTTGTCGGTAGGAGAATTGAGCAGGCGTCCTTTCTTCCAGTTCAGTCCAGGGTATGCGGCTTGGAATGTCTTTTCCGAATTATCTATGCTGCTGCTTCCCGACGTGGCGAAGAATATCACTGTCTTGCCTTTCAGGTTGTGGCTTTCTATGAAGGTGTTGATGATTGTCGGTGCTGTGTTCCACCATATAGGGAAACCGATGTAAACCACGTCATACTGTGCAATCTTCTCGCACTTCTGTTTGATGGCGGGACGTGAACTCTTGTCTGACATCTCCACTGACGAGCGGCTCTGCCTGTTGCGCCAGTCCAGGTCGGCATCTGTGTATTTCTGCGCAGGCTCAATCTCAAACAGGTCTGCTCCGGCGGCCTTCGCCATGCGTTCTGCCACCGCACGAGTCTTTCCCGATGCAGAGAAATAAGTCACCAGTGTTTTTGCTTTCTTCTCTTCCTTCTGTTTCTGTGCCTGAGCACAGCTGGCGAGTCCCAGCACGCACAGCAGTGTTATCAATGCTTTTTTCATAATGTTTAGTAGTTTATGTTATTATTCAAATATTGCAGTTTTTTAAATGACATTCCGCTACAAAGGTAGTTAAAATAATGTTATCTGCAAAATATTTGGTAGAGAATTAGTGAAAAGAAAGCAAAAAGAAAGGCATGTCCAATGTATGAACATGCCCTTTGGGTGTATGAAGTTTTGTGTGATTGCTGTCTTTGCTGCTGCGGTCAGAATTTCTTTCCGAAGATGATGCTGCCGAAGGTCAGCGCCAGCACCTTGAGGTCGAACCAGAAGGAACGGTGGCGCAGATAGTAGAGGTCGAGCTCCAGTCGGCGCAGCATTTTCTCCATGGTGTCGGTGTAGCCGTTGTATAGCGTGGCGTAACTGGTGACGCCCGGACGTATCTGGTATAGGAAGGCATAGCGTGGGTCGTGCTGCATTATCTGGTCGATGAAATGCTTGCGCTCGGGGCGGTAGCCCACGAAAGCCATGTCGCCGCACAGTACGTTCCATAGCTGCGGCAGTTCGTCGAGGTGGTGTCGGCGCAGGAACTTGCCGATTCTTGTAAGGCGCGGGTCGTCGTCGCCGCCGCTGTGGCTCAGCTGGGGCCCCATCTTCTCTGCATCCAGGCGCATGCTACGGTATTTGTATATGTGGAACGGTCTGCCGAAGCGTCCTATGCGTTCCTGTACGTACAGTGCCGGACCTCCGTCGTCGAGTTTTATCAGTATGTAGCTGAGCAGGAAGAGAGGCGAGAACACCACTATGCACACAGTGGCTATCAGCATGTCGATGAAGCGTTTCATGCCGCGTTCCAAAGCGGTCATGCCGTCGGGGATAAATGCAGTGGCATCCTTTTCTACCATATTGGATGGCAGTCCCATGGTGCCGAAGGTGCGTATCTTCTTCTCGAGCACCTCGACAGGCACCTGGGCATTCCATGCTTCCTCGCCGTATTCCTTGTTCCATGCACTGCGGTGTGTGCGTGTTTCGTATGCATAGATGCGCCAGTTGATGCCCCAGTGCATCATGAGCCACAATATGATGTTGATGATGAAGATGAGTGTGTAGTTCACCTTGTACTCTACCATCAGCCATGTGAGCGCAAGAAATGTAGTTGGAATCAGTATGAGCATGATGCACATACCGGTGCGGTGTATGCCGGTGCGGTAGAGCTTGTCGTTTATTTGGTTGCGGTCCTGGGTAAATATCTCGCGACCGTCGCGCAGGCGGCTGCCGACCACGCGTACGATGTCGAGTACTGGCAGCGTGAGCACTGCCAGGGCTTTCATCATGGAACCATTGCCAAATTCAGTGTTGTTGCCGCGTAATATTACTATAAACAGATAGGCGATGAAGAAACCGAGGATGTAACTGCCGGAGTTGCCCATGAAGCAGTGCTCCCATTTCTTCCAGAAAGTCTTTATCATCCAGTAGGGCACGAGAACCCCCATCACCGCTGCGGTGATGAGCAGTGGTGTGATGCGTTGAGAGTTGAGCAGCATGGGTATGAAGAGCAGCATTGTCATGATGCCCATGGTGCTGACCAGACTGTCGAAACCATCGAGCAGGCGGAATGTGGATATTATAATGAAGGCTGCCAGCACCGTAAGCGGTGCCCCCACCCACTGTGGTATCTCATAGATGCAGAAAAGGCCGTGCAGGTTGTCTATTGCCATGTCAGACACTGCGAATACGCATGAGGCAAGCAGGATGGCGGCAGTGCGGATGCCTGACGATGCCCCGTGGATGTCATATTTCAGTCCGACGAGATACAGAATCAACGCTCCAGTGATGAGCGAGAAGGTGCGCGGCACCATCGACATGCACGAATGTCCCAGTTCCTTCCACGGCAATACCATCGGTATAAGCAGCGAAGCACACAGCGAAAGCAGTATGATAGGGAGGATAGACAGACCTGCTATCTGATAGATGCGTACGCCGTCGCGTGAGAGGTCGTCGCCTTTGCGGTCCCATTGGTTCTTTACGCTCACCACCATCATGCGTGGCAGGATATATATGCTCAGTGCCAACGAGATGGCAAACGACAGGGATGTTATTAATAGTGTATGATTCATCGTTTGAATTTGATATTGCGTATTCTTTCTGCTATTTTAGGCAATAGACGCTTCACCGGATACAGTATGCTGACCTTGATACCGTTCTTGCGGAAAGCACGCATGATGTTCTTGTTGCCGCGTATGATGTTGCTCAGCTTACCGTTGCTCTCACCGCCTTCACGCATCACCACAAGGCAGTGGGGCTGGTAGCAGTTCCTTATCTTGTGTTTCTCTATGAGTCGGAGCATCAGCTCAAAGTCGGCAGAAACGGCGAAAGACGTGTCGAAGGCGCCATACTTTGAAAGACATTCGCATTTTACATAGAATGTGGGGTGGGCGGGGTGCCATCCGCGCACGAAGCCCCCCGGCGAGTATTGGCTGCCCTTCCAGCGGCGTACTACCTGTGAGGTGTCATCGTGATTCACATATACAAGGTCGGCATACGTGCAGTCTATGTCATTCTGCTCAAAGGCTTCATTAATCCATTCCAGCACGTGGTCGTCGGCATAGAAGTCATCGCTATTCAGAATACCCACCACATCGCCAGTGGCATGGGATATGCCGCGGTTCATAGCATCATACAGTCCATTGTCTTTCTCAGAAAAGATTCTCAGCCTGCCCCCGAAACGCTGTTCGTAGCTGTGGGCAATGTCGAGCGTTGCGTCGGTAGATAAGCCATCCTGGATGATGACCTCATAGTCCTGATGCGTCTGGCACAGAATACTGTCCAGAGTATCGCTCAGTGTCTTTGCACTGTTATATGTCGCTGTGATGATGGAGATCTTCATTTCATTCCGAAGGCGATAGACGATGGCTTGAGCAAATGACTCCATGTTTGTGTCAGGAAGGTACCCGCAAGGCTTTCTGTGTCATATACCATGTGGTGCTTCCATATGTTGGAGCGCCAGCGGCGCAGCTTATACCAGATCTCGCTGAAGATGTTTGACGGATGCTCTTCATTAAACTCAGGTTCGAGGATGTCTGCCATAGCCCTGTGCAGAGTCTCACTGTCGGTGTGGGATTCATGTGCGAAGAGTTCCTCGTCAAGGCCCAGATAGTGAGTGCAAATGAACACTATCACATCAAGATAGCCAAGCATGCCAACCTTCTCGGCGCTCTCTAACAACAGGCCCATGTCGATGAATTCATTGTATTTATGGGCGTACAGTCCACAGTCAAGCACCTGTCGCAGCGTGGCTTGCGAGGCAGTGAAGTTCTCTGCCGAGTGACGAATAAGGTAAAGCAGCATGCCGGTGTGAAACTCCAGGTCTTGTTTTACCCACTTTTCGATTAGTTTGCTTGACGGATGTGCATGTACATTGAGTAAAGAGTGGTGGTTCTCTATAGCCACGCCGTCAATTATAAACGTAGAGTGCTTATGCTCGCTGTAGTCAATCTTAACGCCTGTCTGCTCTATCAGTTCGTTCGAGCGTTTGTAGTCCTTGCCGCAGTATATGTCGATGTCGCTTGCGGTTCGCAGTTCCGGGTCGGGATAGCACAAAGAAAGGTGATAGCCCTTCAGTACCTGCACCTTGATGCCGTGCTTTTCGTAAAACTTCGTGAGTTTGCGCAACACCGCCAGTTGTTGCTGATACTTCTTTCGCTGGGTTATTTCCAGTCCCATCCACGTAAGCTTCAGCCGGCGCATCTCCCTGCTGTTCAGCTTGCCGTTCGGGTCGTCGTTAAGCCCGCTCTTCACGTAGCCGCTGAATGCCAGCTGCGCCACACCATTGCGTGCTGCAATTTTTATGAGCTTGTCCCAGTCCACTTCGTCTATATCGTCAGGCAAAGGCTGTGGACAGCCGATGGCATGACTGATAAGACAAAGCAGGGTGTTATGAGTGGAAGTATTGCGCATTACTTGCAGTTATTGTTATGGTTGTGCTCATATATCTTCGCATCAACCAGTGTCCTGTACCAATATGCCTGCATGAAGGCAAAAATATAGCCCGGTGTCCCGTCAAGGAAACCGAGCCTGAGATAGTATCTATACCAAAAGAACAGTTTCGCACGCAGAAACATTGGCAGACGATAGTAAAGTCCGTCGCGAAGCTTCTTCGCCTTCTCTGGTTGCCCGTCAAGTTGTGCGTTCTCACGACCTGAGCGTACGTCGAAATAGTCCTGCACTTCACGCGTTGCATACCAGTTATGCTTGTTTATATATAAGTCTAACGTCTTCAGTGTATGATGTATGGCATCATTCTTTAAATATACGCACCGACCTTCACTGAGGACGATATGCTCGCCCATAGCACGTTCTTCAAACCTACCCTTACCATATTTAAAGATGGTTATCTTCTGGAATGGATAGAAACCACCATGCATAAGGTATTTACCCATAAACTCCACCTTGTAACGCATCATAAATCCTGACACATCATCTGTAGCATGATGTTCCAGTTCCTTCTCAAGTTCTTTACGTAACTCTGGCGTGATTACTTCATCTGCATCAAGTCGGAATACCCAAGTGGTTTTTATTCTCAGATTGTCAATAGCCCAGTTAAACTGTCTGCCGTAATCAACGAAAGGTTCATGCCTTACTATCTCCACCCCAAGTCTTTCCGCAATCTCAACGGTTCGGTCAGTACTGCCGCTGTCAACAATGACGATGCGT
>JAEEHW010000057.1 GCA_016281055.1 Prevotella sp. | reverse complement strand
TAAATTATGACTAAAGATATTCTATATGACTTCAAGTCGCTAATATGTACCGACCCAGATTGCCTTCAATTCGCAAAGAAGGAAAATGACCATAGCTGGTGGTATATCCAGATAATAGACCGCAACATCTTGGATGAATATGAAGGTCATAAAGAAAACTTTGCCGCAGCATACGAAAACGGAGCAATCGTTAATGGCATTGACATTAGACATGCCGTAAATACCTATTCAAAAGTTTCGGCATCGATTGATTTGAATGATTACAAAGAATCTGATATCGAGCAGTGCATAAACACATTTGGTTACACTATTAGAGGAGGCAGAGGTCTCATAGACCTTAACAGTGAGGAATTCAAGGCGAACAAAGTAATGTTGTGCTGCGAGTCTCTGTTTGAAAACATGCTATCAGAGTTGTTGATAAATAAACAGATAAACCTATTACGTTAATAATATGGCAAGAGCAATAACTATATCGGTTCAATTAATTGATGCCACTTTGCAAGGAAGAAGGAGTTTAAGGTTGTCAAAGAGTACATGTAATCTCGGAATTGTTCCAAGAGACATGATGAAGGACACATTGGCAAATCCCAAGTTAAATGGACAAATGCTTGACAAGTATTCATTCTATATACTGTTGTCTGATAGTAGTTCAAATTCTTATAGCGTTTACATTGGTAAGGCACGTAGTTTCTCTATACGTGTTCAGGATCATCTGCGTGAAAAGCCTAATTGGCATACAGCCCTTGTATTCAACTCGTCCGACCCAACTTGTCTAACGGATACTGAGATTAACTACCTTGAACACCTTGGTATTAAACTCGCAAAAGAACTTTATCCGGCATTAACGGAGAATCTCAATGTTCCTGCCAAACCTGCTATTTCCCTACAGAAAGAAGATGAAATGGATGATTTCTTTGAGGATATCAAATTGCTTACAAGTTTCTACGGATGCACTATTTTCGACGAGCCGATTGACAAGGAAGCTGAAAAGCCACACGATGATATACCTGTAACTGTTTCTATTCCGCTGGAGCCTGACAGAGAGCCGAGTGTACGCATTGCACCATTGGAAAAAGAAAATATGAAGCAGTTCTATGTCTTCCACATCGATAAGCCCAAGGGCATTGACGCTCATCTTTATTATAATCATGAAGAGAACCGTTACATCATAGCAAAGGGAAGCATAATAAAAGGAAGCGACGGAGAGATACGCCCCAATCTACTTCGTATGAGACAAGAAGTAATTTCCAATCCAGAAATGTCAGAGCAGAACGGCGAATATTACAAACTGAAAGCTGACATTGAACTTTTGAAATCCTCACGTTCAGATTCGGCAAGTTTTTGTACAGGAGTCTCAACAAATGGAAACATTGGATGGGTAGATAGTCGAAAACGAACTTTTAAGGAAGTGTTCCCCAAATGAAATTCAACGGAATAGTAACATATCAGTTGCAGGATTACGCTCGTCCGATGGTCGGTAGAAGTGTGCAAGTGAATAGCCTTTGTTTCACTAAACGTGATTGGAAAGCGAATGTCGCTTCTGAGGCGAAAGCTCATCTTCTGGTATTCACTCCTGATGCCAAAGAGAACGGCAACGAAGGTGTGAAGGCTTACCTTGAAAGCGGTGAAGCTGCTGACATTGATAAAGGCTACAAGACCAGCATTCGAGAACAATGGTGGGTTATTCCTTCCATAAAACTTTCAGACGCATTATTTCTCCGTCGTAACAACCTCTATCCGAAGTTTGTGCTCAACGAGGCTGGTGCATACACTACGGATACTATGCACAGAGTCTTCATCAAAGATGGTGTGAACAAGAAAGCATTTGTTGCAAGTTACTATAACTCACTCTCGTTTGCCTTTGCGGAGATTCTCGGACGCAACTTTGGCGGTGGATGCCTTGAACTCATGCCAAGCGAGGTCGGAGGTATCTATTTGCCATATAGAGAAGAGAATGAGAAAATATTTGATACTCTTGATCGAATGCTTCGTAGAAAAGCGAGTGCTGATGAAATCCTTGATTACACCGATGAAATCATTTTGCGCCAAGGTGTGGGATTGTCTGAGGAAGAGGTCAAACTGGCTCGTTTAATTTGGCACAAAATCATCAATCGTCGTTTGACTCGTGAGACACTTGAAAAGTCTATGGAGAAGAAAAAAACAGAAAAGGTGAAGCACATGCAATTAAATTTCCTCGACCTCTTCGAGCAATACGACCTTGAGCCAATCATACAAAATTCCATGGTTCGTGAGGACATTGAACTTGAGTACAATACGAGGAGCATTGTGCATAACTTGCCTATCGACCTCGCAAAGAATCTCCTCATTTGCAACGTCAAGAAGGACAATTGGGAACAATATCTTGATGGTTCTGCAAAGATTTATTACACAGGCAAAAAGTTTCCTACAACTGTTGCGCTCAACAAGCTCTACTACTTCATGCCGTACCTCTCTGGAAAAGGAATTCGCGATCTTTACTATATCAAGATTGCTCGACTTGGCTATCGCAAGGAAGGTCAGGCGAATGAAGACAAGAACGACCTCCGATTAGTGTTCGAGATTGAGCGTGTTGGCCAGTTATTTGATGACTACAAGAAAGTGAAACTCGAAATATGGCGTACGTTTACGGATAC
>JAEEHW010000056.1 GCA_016281055.1 Prevotella sp. | reverse complement strand
TTAGACTCTATGCGATATACGTTGATAGCGCTTGAGTGAGTGTTGTGACCGTAGTCATAACCTGCCTGTATAACCTTTATATTAGCCTCTGCAACGCCTGGCTTCTTAGCGAACTTCTCCTTCAGGAAGTTAGCCACGAGGCTGAGGTCGCGGCTGAAGAGCCAGCAGACGAGTCCGAGTGCGAACATGTTACGGCACTTGAGCATAGCCTTGTTGTCCATTCCGCTATCCTTCAGGGCATCCTTCACCATGGTGGTGATAGGGCACTGTATCACGCGGTCTGGATCGATGTTCATCTCACCGAGGTAGTCGGCGGTCTGGAACTGAGCCTTGTCGAGGTCAGACTGCTGGAAAGAGTCTGTGTCGATGATGATGGTAGCGTTCTTCTTCGCATACTTGTACTGAGTCTTCAGTGCAGCGGCGTTCATAGCCACGAGCACGTCGCACTCGTCACCCGGTGTATAAACCTGACCCGCACCGATGTGCACCTGGAAACCACTGACACCTGTCAGCGAACCTTGTGGGGCGCGGATGTCCGCTGGGTAGTCTGGGAATGTTGAGATGCTGTTACCTACGGTAGCCGATACCGTAGAGAAGATGTTTCCGGCCAGCTGCATGCCGTCGCCGGAGTCACCTGAGAAGCGCACGACCACCTGGTCGAGCTCTTTGATGTCTAATGCTTCTGCCATTTTTCTCCTTAGTTTTTATATAATGTATTATTTATTTCTATAAATTGCAAAGTTACTCATTTTCTGTGACATTACAAAATATTTTGCTTTGAAAACAATCTAAAAGTCACCAAACGGTCTATTTTCTTGACATATTGTAATTATCTGCCGTTGTTTCGTGACAAATTTCTTTTAATCATGAAATGACAGAAAAGGCATTTTCTTAACGGTGGTAATGAAAAATCTATGTAAAAAATTTTGATAACAGAACCTTTTTTCGTAACTTTGCCATGTAAAACCAATATACTTTAAACTATGAAGAATTTGAAAATTATCTTGTTGGCTGTCATAGCGGCTGTAATGGCCAGTTGCGGCACAACATCGAAAGTACCCATCACGGGACGCAAACAAAACCTAGTCGTCAGCAATGAACAAGTGCTCAGTTTGAGTAGCGAGCAGTACAAGGAATATATGAAAACGGCGACTCCATCCACCGACGTGGAAAACACAGCGATGGTGAAGCGCGTTGGACAGAAGTTGGCCGATGCTGTGGTGGCATATCTGAGCAGCAATGGTTTGGGAGAAGAAGTATCGCAGTATCAGTGGGAGTTCAACCTTGTGCAGAACAAGGAAGTGAACGCTTTCTGTATGCCTGGCGGCAAGATTGTGGTATATGAAGGCATACTGCCTGTAACGCAGGATGAGGCTTCGCTTGCCGTAGTTCTTGGCCATGAGATAGCACATGCTGTGGCAAAGCATTCTGCCGAGCGTCTCAGCAATGCATACAAGCAGCAGATCGGCATGCAGGTTCTCGGTGGTGTGGCGCAAGCCGCAGGTGCAAGCAGTACGTTGCAGAACCTTGGTTCCGCAGTGCTTGGCGTGGGTGCTCAGGCTTGGTCGTCAGGCTTCTCCCGCAGTCAGGAGAGCGAAGCCGACCACATCGGTCTGATATTTGCTGCCATGGCAGGCTATGACCCAGAGGTTGCGGTTTCATTCTGGCAGCGCATGGCGGCAGGTGGCAAGAGTTCCAACTCAATATTCAGCGACCACCCCTCTGACGAGAAACGCATAAAGCAGATACAGGAATGGATGCCGGAGGCAAAGACATACTATAAGCCAGCAACGGTGGCTTCTACAACTCAGAGCACAACGACCGCCAAGGCAAAAACCACAACAACAAAGAAATCAACAAAGACTTCCAAGAAGAAGAAATAAACAGTTGAATAACGGTTAACTTATAAACCATAAAATAATAAGCAGGCACAGTGTTTTATTGTGCCTGCTTATTATTTTACCGTTATTATACTTATGTATATGTAATGACTACTTTGTCTTTTCAAAATGCTGGTAGTCTTTACTGCTGCGCCATACTCCTCCCCATGTAAAGCCATGCTTACGGAAGATTTTATAACAAAGGTCAGTGGGAGTGATGATAGGCACAGGAGCCTTCACCTTTGCACGGTTGAAAGCGTATGGTCTGCCCTCTATGGGGTCAACCTTGTTGCCACGCACCCAAGGGTTATACAAGGGGTTTACATCTATTGCCAGACCACGCCCGTGGTTTGACAGGTGATTGGTGCCCGGCACCACACGATAGTTGAAGCAACTGGTATTGTTGTGGCGCATTGACAGGTTGTCGTCACCGCCATATTCGTCAACGATGACCATGCGTTCGATGATGTACTTATTGCGATAGAGTTCGAGGAATATGCTGCGCAGATCCTGTGCAATGAGTTTGTTGCATACGAGTTCGCCCACATGCGTCTTTCCGTCCAGTCCCACATGCAGCACCTTGACGTAACGCAGAGTTTCCCTGGCCCATTTCTCTTTTTCTTCAGGCAGAGACTTGCCACGCATACGTCCGAGCAGTTCGTCAGACAGTTCCTCAACGGCAAAATACTTCTCCATTTGCTGAACCGACGGTGCTGCAATAACATCGCCAGCCTTCTGTGCGTAACATACCGTGGTACACACAATTAATATAAATAAGGCAATTCTTCTCATCTTCTATCTTTCTACTTTCAACATTCAACTTTTCACCTCATTCCTTATTCCACATCTTCATCAGCAGGATGCCGATGAGGATCCACAGTATCTCGCGGACACGGCAGATGAGGCTGACATAGAAGCCTACGGCGATGAGTTTCTGCGGTGACAGTGCTGCTCTCACGCTATGGCCTATTGTTGCCGGTATGGAGAGCATGAATCCGCCCTCCTGCACGCCGAGCTGCATGGGCAGGAAACCTATGAGGTTGGCACACAGTGTGGTGAACGAGAGTATGAGGATGGAGTGGAGGAACACGAGGGTATAGCCTGCTATTCCGCCGCCGCAGTCGATGTCGAACATAAGCAGCATGAACATAATCTCAAGACTCTGCACCACACGCGACATATATTCGAAGAAGAAACTGGTATAAAACGCTTTCTTGTCCTGCGAGTGGAGTGCAGCTATCTGCTGGTCGATATTCTCCAATGATTCGCGGTGTCGCTCCGTAAAGCGTGTAGCCCAGCCTTTCAGTCCTGGTATTTTCGCAAGGAATTTCATGACGTTTACCACCAGTCCGCCCTTGTATCCTTTCTGGAAGAGCCAGAAGGCAGCCATGCAGAAGAGTGCTATGCCGCCCAGTGCTATGGCCACCGTGGTGTTTAGTGGCAGGTCACCTATGATGACCAGCGCCACATATATGAAGATTGAGGAGAACCAGAACCAGAAATGCGCGAAGAAGTGCATCATGGCATAGAGTATTACCGACGACGTAGCCTGTTCCTTCGGCATGTGTTTTGTCAGTTCGAGTATGCGGTATGGCTCTCCGCCCAGTCCGCCCACGGGTGTGGCGTAGTTCAGTGCATATCCCGATATGGTGAGTTTGTATATGCGCATGAAGTGTGGCAGCGGAGCGTTGTTTCCCTTTATGATGGCACGCCATGCCAGTGCATTGAGGCCATAGATAAACACCCACACGCCGATGACAGGTATGAGCCAGTAGCCAGCCTTGCAGAGATGGTACCACAGTTCGCGGAAACTGATGTCGAAGGTAAGCAGCATCACCACCACGCATGCCACGCCGGCGAGGAAGAAGAGGTTATTGAGAGTCTTTTTTGTCATGTCAGATTATTCTGATATCTTGTCGTTTATTCTCTTGCAGAATGTTTCATGACGGCGGTTCACATAGAAGTAGAGGGCTCCCATGATGAATATCTCCCAGAGGAAGTTGAGTGCCGGCACGTCGAGCAGGCAGAAAATGAAGAACCACAGCGAGCGGAAGTTGAACGTCAGCAGTCCGTTCCAGAATATCACCGGCAGCGATGCGTCGTGTATTTCCTTGCGCAGGCCTTCAGGTATATCGGATGCCGATGCACCAAACTTTTCCTTCAGTGTCTTCATCAGTCTTTGGAACTGCGGTGTCACGGCTTCCTGTTTCTTTGTGTACCCTATGTATGACTTTTGGAAATAGCGCTCAGCCCATGATGAGTTTTCAGGTGTCATGGCCTGGTATTTGCGCTCCACGTCAACAGAGTTGTCAAGCTCTGCGCCCTTCTCTCCCTTGAGGAAGAAGAGGTGCACCTGTATGTAGTAGTCTGCCAGTCGCTGCTGTCCTGCCATTCCCCACACGCCGCTGATGATGCCGAGCACAAACACTACGGCTGTGGCAATCCACGTGTTCTGTTCTGTATTCTCTATGCCGAGCCACTGAAACTCAATGTCGTGGTGCAGATAGAAACGCCATACCAGTGCGATGTATATTGGCACGAACCATGTGAAGCCTGCCACACCGTCGAGTATGCGTCCCAGCGGACTCTTCTTTCCTGTCATGCGGGCCAGCTGTCCGTCGGTGCAGTCAAGGATGTCTGCCAGGCACAGCAGCACAACAGCCGCAATGTTGTAAATAAGTCCCGTGGTACCTTCATATACGAAGCATCCGTGAGCAAAGAGCAGCGCGCTGCCTGCTCCTATAATCATCGACATGATAGTCACGGTGTTCGGGTGGATGTCAAATTTGGCGAAAGCCACAGCGAAATAATAACACAGTGGGCGCACCACGTGCAAATCGAGCCAGTCCTCCGTCTCAGAGGATTTCAGTGTCTTTTGTATCTTTTCTTTCATTTTTTGGTTTAGAGGTGGAATTATGAAAAATCCCACATTATTGAGTTACAGAAGTGCAAAATTACAAAGAAATTTTTAAATAAGCGCAATTTTAGAGTTTTTTTAATTCTTTTCTTTGCGTATCTCATTATTTATTACTAATTTTGCCAAAATTTTAGGAAAATACATAAAATGAATTTTTTAGACAGAAACGAATTTAATTTCAAGCCTTCTGCGAAGGTGGTAGAGGCAATAAAGAACTTTGAACCCGAGACATTGTGTTTTTACACACGTATCTATGACGAGGGCAAGAAGAGCGTAATATCCGTGAAACTCAACGAGATATACGGCATACCGGAAGAGCAGGTGCTGCTGACATACGGCGGCGAGGACATGCTGAAGAATGCCATCCACTACTTCCTCATGAAGGGCGACAACAAGAAGATTCTCATTCCTGAGTTCTCATGGTGGTATTACAACCGCGTAGCGTCTGAGTGTGGTGGCACATTCGAGATGTACCCTCTGCACGAGAAGGAAGACACTTTTGCATACGACATCGACGAGGTAATAGAATACACCAATCGTGTGCATCCACGCATGCTGTTGCTGGCTTCGCCAAACAATCCTACCGGCAACGGACTGACTCCTGAGGAGACTGGCCGCATCATGGAGAGCATTCCTTCTGACACCATGGTGCTCATCGACGAGGCATACGCCAGCTTCATTTCAAAGGACACCGACTATATCGCTCCGCTGGTAAACAAATACAGCAACCTCATCATCTCACGCACACTGTCAAAGTTCTACGGTCTGCCAGGCCTGCGCTGCGGCTTCGGCTTCATAGGCAAGGGTCACGACCAGTTCCTCAGCTACATCAACAAGTATCTGGGCTACAACCGTTTCTCTGAGGCAGTGGCACTGGCTGCACTCGACAGTGACGACCACTATCGCAGCGTTGCCGACGACATGGAGTGGGACCGCCAGCTGTTCAAGAAGGAGTTTGGCTCACGTCCTGGCTTCAAGGTTTACAAGAGCGTTGCCAACTTCATCCTCATCAAGTACCCAACCGAGATTAAGGAGCGCCTGCAGAAGGCCCTGGCCGAGAAGGACTACAAGATCAAGTTCATGGGCGACAAGGGACTGGAGGACTGCCTGCGCATCACACTGGGACGCAAGGAACAGATACAGGCAGTGGTTGATACGATACTCGACTGTTTGAATTGAAAATTAAAAAATGAAAGTTGAAAATTATGATTACACCCTGCCGCATGAAAAGGCAAGGTACAAAACCCAATCATAATTTTCAACTTTCATTTTTCAACTTTCAATTCAACAAGCAGTAATCATAATTTTCAATTCTCAACTTTCAACTTTCAATTAGAATGAAGGCAGTAATCCTCGCGGCCGGCACGGCATCACGCCTGCGACCGCTCACCGAACATACACCCAAGTGCCTGCTGAAGATAGGCGAGCGCTCACTGCTGCAGCGTTCCATGGATGCCATCATCGCTGCCGGCGTGCGTAACTTCGTCATCGTCACCGGCTACCTGCACGAGCAGATAGAGCAGTTCATCTCTGAACAGTATGGCGACAGCATCGGCGTGGAGTTCATACACAACGACGTTTACGACTCCACCAACAACATCTATTCGCTGTGGCTGGCACGCCCTGCCGTTGACGGACAGCAGTTCCTGCTGCTCGACAGCGACCTTGTATATGACCCCGCAATCGTAAAGCGCGTCGTGGACACCGACAGCGACAACATACTGACACTCATCCGCCACGAACTGGGTGAGGAGGAGATGAAGGTGGTCACCGATGCCAACGGCGACATAACCGAAATCAGCAAAACCTGCAGCCCTGCCGATGCAGCCGGCGAGAGCCTCGGCATCGAGAAGATAGGTGCAGCCTACTCCACCGCCCTCTACGAGGAACTGGACGGGATGATGAACAAGGAGCATCTGGAGAACAAGTTCTACGAACTCGCCTTCGAGCGCCTCATCAAGCAGGGACACTCATACAAGGTGCTCGACGTTACCGAGTGCTTCTCATGCGAACTCGACACCGTGGAGGATTTCGAGAATGCAAAAGACAAGATACCCGCCGCACTTTATTAAACACACACATATATAACATTAAGAGCCGCAGCTGACTGTCAGTTGCGGCTCTTTGCATCATAAGCGGTTTTAGAATTAAAATCGACGGTGGACGTTTGTATGTCTCCATTCTTGTATAGCACCTCGATAACCTTCTGTATGGCGCACAGGTTACACCCGTCGCAACGGTCAAAGTGGTATTTGCCGTATATGTCGCCACACTTCACCGTGCCCTCCTGTTTATTGAATGCCTCAAACACCTCGGCAGCCATCTTCTGATGGTGCGGCTTGTCACCGCTGGCATAAAAGCCCAGTGCCATGATTGCACCTGAGAGAGCACCGCAGGTACCCTGGTCAAACGTATGGCCGATGCCGCCAGAGAAAGAGTCGGACATTCCGCGCAACTGCTTCTCCGTGAACAGCGGACCTTCTGGTCCCTGCGGCACGCCGAGCGTGGCACAGATGGCTGTCAGCGACAGTGATGCACAGCCATAGTGCTGACCGTAACGTGACTCCAACTGGCGCTTCACCTCCGCCTTCAGTGAGTCAAGAGAATGGTGTCGGCTCGTTGCCTGGAATATCGATGGACTAGTACGTCGCAGCGAGTCGGCATGCGCAGCAAGGCGCACCGTGTCGGCCTTAATGTCAACTGCCTGCACCTGTGCAGGCAGAAAACCGGTAAGTGCTATCAATAAATCCGCTTTCATAACTTTTTTACTCCTTTCTTTACACAGTGCAAAGGTACGCACTTTTGACCTCTCCCACAATACCATTTGTATGGTATTCTCTCTGGTTTTCCCTCCTAAGTGATCGTCCCGACATCTCTTGCGAGAATGTCGGGACGATTCTTATTTTATCTCCTTATTACGTTATATACCTATTATCAGTACGAGAACTTAACGCCGAAGGTGAAGGTGCGTGCTGATGGGTATGTGCCACGGTCAACGTAGCCGCTGTATTCTGGGTCAAAACCGCTGTAGTTGGTTATCGTCAGCAGGTTCTGCGCTGAGGCGTAGAGGTATATGCCGAGCTTCTGTCCGTTGCCGAGGCGTGGCTGGAAGTTATAGCCAAGCTGTATGTTTTTCAGGCGCAGGTAGCTGGCATCCTCTATGAAACGGCTGTCGAGGTATGCGCTGTAGTTGTTCTGCGCGAAGGCACGCGGTATGGTGGTGCTTGGGTTGTCCTCTGTCCAGCGTCCGAGCAGTTTCGTTGATGCGTTGTAACTTGCGTTTGGTGATTCAAGGGCCTGCTCAAGCTGGTTGTAGAGTTTGTTGCCGTATAAACCCTGGAAGGTCACTGCCAGGTCCCAGTTCCTGTAGCGCAGCTGTGAAGAGAAGCCGTAAGTGAACTTTGGCTGTGCAGAGCCGAGCACCACGCGGTCGTTCTCCTGGTCAACGTAACCGTCGCCGTTCTGGTCAACATATTTCACGTCGCCATACTCCACGTATGTCTTGTTTGACGGTACTGGCACCTTGTCGAGGTCGTCGCCCTTCTGCACGATGCCGTCGAACACCCAGCCGTAGTATGTGCCCAGTGCCTCGCCCGGACGGATGATGGTCTGGTTGGTGTTGATAATCTCCTTCTGCGCACCGCCGATGCTTGTCACCTCATTCTTGTTGTGGGCGATGTTGGCGCTGGCGCTCCATGTGAGGTCTTTCGACTGCCACAGCGTAGCGTTCACGGCAAACTCCACACCGTCGTTAGTCACGTTGCCCACGTTGGCAAGCTGACGGCTGAAGCCTGTGGTCTCCTCCACCGGTATGTCAAGGAGCAGGTCGGTGGTCTTCTTGTGGTAGAAGTCGAAGATGAAGCCGAGGCGGCCCTTCAGCACGTTGAAGTCGATACCGAGGTCATACGATGTAGTGGTCTCCCACTTCAGGTCATCGTTGCCTAGTGCAGAGCGGTAGTATGCTATGTTCTTGGTGCCGCCGAGGAAATAGTGTGTGGCAGCGTATGTGGAGAGGAACTTATAGTCGCCAATCTCCTGGTTGCCCACTGTACCGATGCTGGCGCGCAGCTTGAGGTCTTCAATCCACTTGTGGCGCTTCAGGAATTTCTCCTCGTTGACGTTCCAAGAGAAGCCCAGCGACGGGAACCATCCCCACTTGTTGTTCTTGGCGAAGCGGCTTGAACCGTCGGCACGCAGCGTAGCGGTGAGGTGGTAGCGGTCGAGCAGCGAGTAGTTCAGTCGGCCAATGCCTGAGTATATCACCGATGTGATGAAGTCTGTCTCAGTAGCCACCAGCTGCGAACCTGACTGCAGGCTGTGGTAGCCGAGGTTTTCGTTGGCGAAGTTGGCTGATGAGCCGAGCACGCGCTCGCTCTTCTCCTGCTGATAGGTGTAGCCGCCCATTGCCTCAATCTCATGTATGCCGAACTTCTTGTTCCAAGTGAGTGTAGCCTCAAACTGGTCGCTCTCCCAGCGCTTTGAACCTACTGCGCCATAGCCGTCGGAGTTGAAGCCTATCTGTGATGTCACTGGACCGAACACGTTCTGGCGTGTGTTGATGATGTTCACCGAACCCTGTGTGCGGAAGCGCAGGTCCTTTATGATTTCCCACTGTGCGAAGGCCGATACGAGAGTGTTGTCCACCTTTGTCTCTGCCGATACCTGACTGAGGTCGGCAATGGCGTTTGGTGTCTGGCCGTTGCGCACGAAGTCGCCTGCCTCGAATGGGTTGGCATAGTTGTAAGAGCCGTCAGCGTTGTAAATAGGTACGGCCGGCGATGTGCGCAGTGCCAGTTCGAGCAGTCCGCTCACACCGTTTGACTGTCCGCGGAACGACTGCGAGCCCGTCTGTGTGCTCTTTGAGAAGTTGGCCTTCAAACCCACGGTCACGTTCTTGAAAATGTCGCGCTCATAGTTCAGTCGGGCACCAAGGCGTGTGAAGTCACTGCCGCGTATCACACCGTTCTGGTCGGTGTAGTTGCCTGATATGAGGAAACGCTCCTTGTCAGAACCGCCGCTCACTGAGAGCTGGTGCTGCTGTGTGGCGGCGGTGCGGAAGAGTGCATCCTGCCAGTCGGTGCCTGCACCCCATGTGCTGACCAGTTCCGGCGTCACGCCCGATGCCGTCTTCTGTGCATCGGTGGCGAGTTCAAGATAGAGGTCGCCCCACTGCTGAGCGTAGAGCAGGTCGAGGCGCTTGCGCACTGACGATACGCCAACAGAGTAGCCGTAGTCAACCTTCAGGCGGCCCTTCTTGCCGTTCTTCGTGGTCACGATGATAACACCGTTGGCACCGCGCGAACCATAGATGGCAGATGCCGACACATCCTTGAGCACCTGTATAGACTCTATGTCAGAAGGGTTGATTGATGCCAGAGGGTTGAAGTTTGTTCCTGCCACGGTGTTGCCCGCATCTGTTGCATCGCTGCTGTTATATACCAGCACACCGTCGATGACGTAGAGCGGTTCGTTGCCGCCGTTGATGGAGTTGCCGCCGCGTATGCGAATGTTGATGGCAGCACCCGGCTGTCCTGATGAAGCCGTAGCGTCAAGACCTGCCACTGCACCGCCCAGTGCATTGTCAATAGATACGGGGGTGACCAGCAGGTCCTCGGTGTTGAGTGAAGCCACAGAACCAGTCAGTTTCTTACGCTGCTGTGTACCGTAACCCACTACCACTACCTCATTGATTGAGTTGCCGCTGGCAGCCAGGCTGATGTTCACCGGTTCGTCGGCGTCATATACGTCAACCTCCTGTGTGCGGTAGCCGATATACTGCACGCTGAGCGTGAGAGGCAGTTCCACTTTCGTCTGCAAGGTGAAGTTGCCGTCATAGTCGGTCACGGTGCCGAGTTCCTTTGAACCTTTCGGCACGAGCGAAGCACCGATGAGTCCCTCACCTGTCAATGCGTCCACCACTCGACCTGTTATGGTGGTCTGAGCAAACGACGACACCACGGTCGCCAGTGCTATAAGTAATGTGTATATTCTTTTCTCCATAAATACAATCAGTTTTTAAGTTTTTGTTAATGTTGTTGATTCAAACCGTTAATAACATTCTCCCATCTGTTGCCTGTCAGCAACACATTCGTTTCATCATTGTAATCTCCTTTAATATTATCATAACTTTTTTATTTTGTTTTTTATTTCTGAGTGCTTCTTCGCATGAAGAAATAGTGAACGTCAGTCGCTAGACTGGTGCATGTCTTTGATTTCTGAGTGCAAAATTACTCCGATTTTCGCATTCGGGCAATACTGAATGTGCGGCATTCTATATACCATAATAATGGTACACACGGTCTGTAACCTCACATTTCACCTTTCATTCGCCCCTCTCTCTACTGGGGTTGCTCTCCCCCGCAAAACGGGGGAGAAGCGAAGCGGAGGGGGTGTAAAGACTATTGAGGGTCAGGGGTGGGGCTCTTTTCACCTTTCACTTTTGTTCTATTTCTCCACTTCCAAGAAAACTCATTTTAAGGTGCACTGATGGAGGGTGGTGGACAAGATGTCCAGAAAAGGGGTATCCCCACTGCGCAGCCAATCCGTCCAATCGGTTTGATCCTATAAATGAAAATAAATAATCAGTCGTCTACATACTTGAAATAAACGAATTTTTTTTTCATTTATATTTGGTGGTTTGAATTTTTGTTTGTAACTTTGCCAATGCAGTTTCAGCGATGGAATTGTCGCTACGAGTGAAATCGTACTCTATGGCCGCAAGAGGGCTTCTCAAGCAGAACCGTCTTTATACGTGGCCGCCTTCGGGCGGTTTTTTGTTATGTTTAGAACCCTTTTTATGATAAACCAAATAAAACAAAAAAATATGAGAAAGATTATGAAAGTTTCCGTAATGGTGCTTGTTGCTATGTTCACATTCAGCATAGTGGCAGACGCGCAGGAAGTAAAAATGACAAGCTATGGTGACGAGGAATTCGCCTTGCAGTATCCCTCCGAATGGGAACCGAAGGATGCTTTTAGCGCAGATTTTATAGCCGAGGGAAAGGACGGTGTGAGCAAGGTCGAGGTATTGCTCAAATACGAGGCCTTCGATGCTGCTGCCCTGAAGACATGGGTGACAGAGAGGAAGGAGTTGATGACAGCATTGGAGTTGAAGAGCGACGAAGCCGTTACGAAGGAAAATATCACTACCATCCGTTCTGTGGGCGACAAAGAGATATGGGACAAAGCCAAGGGAACGTATGTGAAGCTGAAGGCTGTCTGCATATCGTTCGCCATGGTGAGCAACGGTAAGACCTTGACTGGCAATATATGGTATCAGCAGAAGGACGATGCGAAGATGAAGCATGTAGTAGAGAAGATTCTCGCATCGCTAAAGGTTCAGTCAGAAGGATAATTTAAAACATGATTATTTTTACAAACTGATTAAAACAGAAAACCTGTTTTTTATCTATGTAGTCTTCTATTCTTCTACCATATAGACTCTAAAATAAATGAGGATGTGCAAAACTGATTTGCACATCCTCATTTACAATATATGAAATCACAAAATGTTTATTGACTTGGTAACTGTGTAGTTGCCTAGACGTCAAATTACACCTCCCACACGGCTCCGTCGGGGGTGTCCTTGACTATCACACCGGCAGCGGAGAGTTCGTCACGAATCTGGTCGCTGACAGCCCAGTTCTTCTCTTCCTTCGCCTTGGCACGCATGTCGAGAACCATCTGCATCACCTTGTCGAGCGCCTTGTCCTTGTCTGACGATGCACCGGCAGAGGTCTGGTTGGTCAGTCCCAGTATGTCAACGGTGAAGACACGCATGGTCTCAGCAAGTTTCTCAAGGTCTGCCTGACTGATCTTTGCCTTGCGGTCAACAAGCAGGTTTACCTGGTGGCATGCCTCGAACAACTCTGAAATGACGATAGGCGTCTGCAGGTCGTCGTTCATGGCATCGTAGAGTTTCTGCGGGAGTTCCTTGACATATTTCTCAATCTCCGGACTTGACCCTTTGGCGGTCTGTATGCGCTTCAGATCCTTCAGTCCCTGCATCAGTCGGGCAAAGCCCTTCTCTGCAGCCTCCAGCGCTTCGCTTGAGAAATCAACGGTGCCGCGATAGTGGGCAGAGAGGATGAAGAAACGTATCGTCATGGGCGAGAACGCCTTTGTCAGCAACTCATGCTGGCCGGTGAAGAACTGGTCGAGCGTGATGAAGTTGTTGTATGACTTGCCCATCTTCTGACCGTTGATGGTAATCATGTTGTTGTGCATCCAGTAGCGCACGGCCTGGTGTCCCATCGATGCCTGCGCCTGAGCTATCTCACACTCATGATGCGGGAACACGAGGTCCATGCCGCCGCCGTGTATGTCAAACTCCTCGCCGAGGTATTTCCTGCCCATGGCGGTGCACTCGCAGTGCCAGCCAGGGAAACCCTCTGCTATCTGGTCGTTGGGCATCAGCCATGGCCAGCGCATGATATGCTCCGGCTGCGCCTTCTTCCACAGTGCGAAGTCGGCCTGATTCTTCTTCTCGCCCACACCGGCGAGGGTGTCGCGCGATGCGTCCTTGATGTTCTCCAGCGTGCGGCCGGAGAGTATGCCGTACTTATAATCCTTGTTGTATTTCTCAATGTCGAAATACACCGAACCATTGCTGACGTATGCGTAGCCGTTGTCAAGAATCTGCTGCACCAGTTGCTGCTGTTCTATGATATGGCCGGTGGCGTGCGGCTCTATTGACGGTGGCAAGACGTTGAGCTTCTCCATGGCAGAGTTGAAGCGGCGTGTATAATACTGCGCTATCTCCATAGGCTCCAACTGCTCCAGTCGCGCCTTCTTTGCAATCTTGTCCTCGCCCTCGTCAGCATCATGCTCCAGGTGGCCCACGTCGGTGATGTTACGCACGTAGCGCACCTTGTAGCCCAGGTGCTGCAGATAGCGGAAAAGTATGTCGAAAGTGATTGCCGGACGAGCGTGTCCCAGGTGTGCGTCTCCGTAAACGGTAGGGCCGCACACATACATTCCCACGTGTCCGGGGTTGATAGACTTGAACGCCTCCTTCTTACGCGTCAGCGTGTTGTATATAATAAGTGTCTGTTCCATTATTATTGTGTTGTTAAATATATTGACATTTGTCTTGGGTCTCTTCGTGTGTCCCAAATCGTAATAATGTATATATGTTCGTTTTCTATACGATATACAATTTTAAAATATGGTTTAACTAAAATATATCTATATTCATACTTCAATCCATATAGACTATGCTCTATAGAACCCATTAGTGGATTTTGTTGCAGTAACCCACACTTATAAATTGCATTTTCCTTAAATTGTTTTATTGTTCCTTTGGAATATACACTCCCAACACACAATGCAAGAGACCTAAGAGCTTTGTAATATTGATTTGTCCAAATCAATCTTTTAGCCATGGAAACTCCTCCTCTAGTTTTTTCCAACCTTCCTCTGCAGTACAACATCTGCCTGCAGCAATATCGGTTTCAGCCTCTCTTACCATTTCATGTATTTCCTCTACAGTGTAAGGTTTGAGCTCTTTATTATCGTCATCCCAAAGAGACTCACGCAGACGCATCCTGTCATCTGGTGACAGTTGCATCACCATGCCATACACTTGCTGATATGTCGGTCTTGTTGTTTGCATATACCTACAACATTTGTTATTCAACTGCAAAGTTACTAATTATTTCGCAGTGATGCAAATTTTCGATGGCTTTTATCATCTAAGCACATCAAACCAGACACGTTAGGGCATCGTCACTTCATGCTGTCGAGCAGTTTGACGAGGGAGTCGAGCTGACGGGCATCCACTTCCACGTTAAGCAATTCGCCCTTGCGGTTGAAGAGTTTATAGGTAGGGAAGGCGTGCACGTCAAGGTAACGCTCTATGGCTGACTGCTGCACCTCCGGCAGGTTGTAGTGCGCCACGTTGTCGCCAGTCACGTTGTATTCCTTGATGACGTTTTCCCATGACTCCTGCGGACTCCTGTTGGCAAGGTAGAGGAACACTATGTCATAGTCCTTCAGACGGGCATACTCCTCGGTGGAGTGTGATAGGGCATTCTTGCACGGAGTACACCATGTGCCCCATATGTCGAGCAACACGAACTTGCCCTTGTAAGGCTCCATTATCTTCTTCAGCAACGCCTCACCCTCAGTCATGTCCTTAAGGCCTACCGCCGACTTCATAACGAGTTTGTCAAAGTCGCGGTTCTCTATGGCGAGGTAGCGGTCGCTCTGCTCCTTCACCTTATCCATAAAGGCGGCATTGCATATCATGGTCCTAAGGGTATCAAGGATGTTTGACGACATAGAGGTGCGCTTATGCTCTATTTCCCCAAGAGCCGCCTGCGTAAGATACATATCCTTTATAGTCTGGTCAGCACCCAGCGAGTCGAGCATCTGAGAACCATCCTTTACTCTGTCTATGAGCACTTGCCCATTTATCAGCCTGGTTACTCTCGGGCTCTGGTATATCTTGTCTACGGCCTTAATCATGTCGGCGTTCTTGCTATTCAGTTCATCCGCTATTTTCTGTTTCTCCTCATCCGTAGGAGCGGCATCCACCTTTGCCTGAGCCTCGACAATCCATTCTTTCCAGCGTGTGAGCAATGCCAGTTCCTCGTCATTTGAGGCGCACTCCGCAATATGGTCCTGCAATCTCCATCCGATGCGTGATGAACCGCGCACGTTTGACTCATTAGAGAGGTAGCTGTTAAGGAAATAACCCGTTTCACGATGCAGCGTGTATGGCTTGCCTATCTTAGTCCAGAAGGTGTCATAGGCATACTTCCGGGCTTCCAGTGGCAGAATGCTCTGACCATCGCTGTTGCGCTCCGGGGAATAGCTCCGCGACATACTGAAATTATGAGCCTGCTGCCAAAGCGTGTTGTCCTTCCGGTACATGCTGAAGCGGGCAGACAGCGTGGGGTGTTGCTGGCATAGGCTGTCAACGTAGGCATGGCGTGACTTTATCAGACTGTCGGTAGAGGCTATATAATGGGCATAGTCTTCACCTTTCTCCATACGCACAGTGTTCCAGTCGAGCGGAAACCTGAACAACTCGTTCTGCAACCTTACGTCGTCGCCCATAAAGTAGCGGCGGCCTTCCTTGAAGTCGTAGAGCATGAAATATGTCTTGCCAGCCTCCAGCATGGTGCGGACGAAACAAGTATTCCAGTCGCAGAAGAATTCCATGCTGTTGATTACGGGTATCTTCACCTTGAAGCGTCCCTGTTCGTCAATGTCGGCATGTACTTGTTTTGAGTCGCCTGTAAGGAAATCCATGTAACCGAAATCAAACGTGAGCATATGCTTCTTCACATCCTCAGGCATATCCTTCACCAAGCCTATTACGGTTATGGTATCGTTCTTATAGTGCGTATCGGTGAAGTCGGTGCGCTGGTCCTTTACAGGATAGTCGGGCATGAAGCGAGTGGTTATCATGGAGTATTCCTGTGTCTCGCCGCCTATCTGTATTATGCGCTTACCCTTACGGTCTTTTCCTACCTTCACTCTCAGTTCGTCGCCATCACTGCACATGACAATCTCCGCCTCGCCAGTCTTGTCGTTCACGTCGCACTGCTTGTAGTTCCAGAACCTGCACTGATATACGGCACAATCCTCAAGGAGGGCAAGCATCCAGTTGCCCGTTTGGTCATCACGCCAGTATGACGGTAGCAGCTGTTTCCAGCGTTCCTCCACCGGCTTGATGCCTTTTATCTGAAAAGCGCCCTTGCCGTCGCCCTCGATGAAGTCAAACGACCTGGTGCCTCGTGGCAGCGGTGGAAAGTGGAACGCCATATCGAGCTTGCCGTCCTTGGTACGGAGTTTTGCGTCCAGCTCCGCATTATCAGCAGACACTATAGTGTATCGCTGTTCGCCCACCTTGAGATAAGTGTCGGCAGCAAACCTGAACCAAAAATGCTCAGGATAGTCCGACCGCACCGAGGCAGTGATATACACCACCGTCTCGGCATCTGTCAGTTCCACCCTCGTCACGTCAAGAGCGGTACGGAAAAAACCGTCACCGTATGCGTTTCCATACTCTGTAGTGGGGTTATCCCACACTACGACCTTTCCCTTTGCCCATGCAGCAGCAACCGCCATCATGAGCAGGACCATCAATAAGCCTTGCTTCTTCATTGTTTATTATTCGTTTAGGATAGTGAGCATCTATTCTTCTTCTATCTCCTCTATCTTTCCTGCCATCGCCATGCGGGCGTTGAGCGATGTTTCAGGGGCAGTGATGTCGGCAGTGCGTACCTCCTGCTGCTCGCCGTCGATGTTGAATGAAAGCGTGGCGCCATCCTCACGCACGTCGATGGTTACCTGTGAACCCATCACGAGGGGCAGGTTCACGTCACCGTGACCGGCAGGGAAACCACACAACACCGGTATGTGGTATTCTGCGAGCATCGGCCTCAGCATGGCCTCAACACTCTCGTATGTAAACTCCTTGCCGCAGTCGGTAAACTCACCCAGTATCACGCCCTTGCAGCGGTTAAGCACACCGTTCATCTTCAGTATCTGCATCTGGCGGTCGATGTTGTGCATCGACTCCCCTACCTCTTCAACAAACAGTATCAGGTTGCTTCCAAGGGTGGCATCGGCTTGCGAACCGATGTTTGGTGCAAACGTACAGATGTTGCCGCCTACCAGCATGCCGGTGGCCTGTCCTATGATGTTCTGCGGATGCGCAGGCACCTCATAGCGTGGCACATTCCCCATCAGCACATCGCGCATCAGCGTACTGGTTTCATCAGTACCGCCCTTTGCCAGGAACGAACTCATGGTGCCATGCACACTCATCACGCCGGAGCGTGTCAGCAGTCCGTGAAGCGTAGAGATGTCGCTGAATCCCACAAACCACTTGGGGTGTGCTCCCCATTCATTGAGTGACAGTTGGTCAATCAACTGTATCGTGCCATAACCGCCGCGGTTGCATATCACAGCTTTTATCTCAGGGTCGTTAAGCACCCATCTGATGTCGCTCACGCGCTCTGCCACCGTACCGGCATAACGTCCGTCAAGCTGTTTGCCCACGTTTGGTCCGATGACTGGCACCAGTCCCCATGAGCGCAGCACGTTGGCAGCCTTCTGCACGCTCTCGTCAGGAGTGAAATACGACGGCGATATCAGCGCGACCTTGTCGCCCGTTACAAGATAAGCAGGTTTCACACAGTTGAATACCATGGCGTTGTCGGGTTCCTCTATCCCAACGTCTTCACCACCGATGCATGCAGTGAGTAGCCCTGTAAGTGCGCATGCCATAACGGCAAGAACGAATATTTTTATTTCCTTTTTCATATACGAGTACAAAGTTACAAACTTTTCCTGACACTGCAAAATATTTTGCATCGTCAAACAAAACAAGACGGTTTTGAAAATCAAATAACTTTTTCATCTGCATATTTACAATAAGAAAACACGGGGCACGCTGATGTGTCCCGTGTTTCTTTGTGTAAATGGATTCTCTTATACACCCATATAAGCACTTTCCCCAAAAGATACTTTGAAAGGATACGTATCAACAATTATATAAAAATGACACTGTCAAATGGATACTTGTATGAAATTTCTCCATTATCATCAGTTTCGTAAAAAAACGACCTGTGAATATTATCAGTGTTTATTATGATATTTTCTGTTTTATGTTGCAATTCGTTTACGGCTGGAAAGGATTCAAATTCCTCATAATGGAAATTGTACTTTCTTCCATTGGGTAATGTTATTTCTATGATTGAAAATTCCATGGTTATTGGTTTTACGGTGTAAATTTACAAGTTTTTATCCGTAAAAAAGTAATTTATCAGAAAGATTCTGTTTTTTTAACCAATGTTTTAATGAATCTTTCAAGATTCTTTTGTACTTTTGCATTGTCATTGCATCTTGGTTTAAGTTTGAAGATGTCATAGACGGATTTTACATAGAAAGCGTTTGCTCGCTTTGTTTTTGTCCACTTTGAACCTAGGAAATTCAACAGCAAAATCAGAAACAAAGTCATGAGTTGATGCTACGGGTATGATATTATACATCCCGGAGTGTGCAAGGGAGCGTTGTGGCGTCTCCCCAAGCACACTTTTAGGGTGTGTCATATACGTATGCGTGGGTATCTCTCTGTCTGTTTTTTTGCAGGTTTTTCCTAGGACCCAAGTGGAGCAGACAGCAGTTGATACCCACGTTTTCTTATATACGGAACAGTTCTTTAGCATTTCATCAAGTCTCATTTAGGGTATCATCGGGACATTTTTATCAAGATAAACTAAATGAACGTAGATAATGAAAAAGCCATTCGCGCTGTTGTAAGCTCTTTTGTTGAAGCTTATGCCACAGGTTTTTCTGATCGTCATCTGTCTGAAGTTGAAGATGAGGAAGGCACAATAAATATGAAGATTCATAATGTCTTTATTTCTGCTCTTGGTGCAGACATACAGTATTACTCTGCTCTCGCACGTTCTCTTGACAGCAGTTTAGGCAACATGTTAGAGAAAATGGCTATCAAAATAGCATCTTTACATTATACCGTTAGCCAACATGTTGAAGGAATAATCTATCAAGAACAAACAGATTATATAGCAGAACTCTTGGAATCATATAAAAATACTAAAGGCATTAATCACAAGAGACCAACAACAAACGATTATACTGGCATCCGTAGAAAAAACAAGTCTGCGAAACACAGCAAACGACACGAAAGTGACTACTATCTGAAAGACGAGGAAACAGGCATGCACTATCTGATAGAACTTAAGATAGGAGGAGATTTGGATAATAAAAAAGCACGTTCCGAGAAGGAAGCTCTTTTGGAACAATACTGCATATTAGCAAATACTCTAGGTTCAGAGAAAAATATAAGAATATGTTTCGCTACAGCATATAATCGCTATGGCGAGGGGAAACCTTGGAGACAAACACGTGTATTGCAATTCTTCGCTGAAGACGAATTATTGATAAGTAGTGATTTTTGGAATCTTGTATGCAAATCCGACAGAGGCTATGATATTATACTTGACGAATATAGGAGAAATGCACATCTTATAGTTGAGGCATTAGCAAAAATCAAGAACGCATATTTGCCAAGTTAAATATGAAAGACCCTAATTGGAGAACCTGCATACTTAACGCAGATAGTCGCAACGTGATAAAAAAGATTCCGGACAACGCAATCGATTTCATATTAACTGACCCTCCCTATAACATAGGAAAACATTCCACTGGCAACATTCCACTACCAGGACGTAGTGCAATGAACAATGATGTCGCTGTCTGGGATTGGATAGATTTTAATCCAGAAGAATGGGCAGATGAATTTGTTCGTATACTTAAACCAACGGGAAATCTCTTTATATTCACTTCCTATAATCAAATAGGAAGATGGTATGCCTGTCTTGACCATAGGTTCAATGCTTCTAATTTTATGATTTGGCACAAAACAAACCCTGCGCCAAAGATCTTTAAAGCAGGATTTCTAAATAGCTGTGAGATGATATTCACTTGTTGGAACAAGCATCATACATGGAACTTTATATCACAGAGAGAAATGCACAACTTTATAGAGAGTCCTATATGCATGAGACCTGAGCGACTTAGTAATCCTAAACATCCTGCCCAAAAGCCTGTGGCAATACTTGAAAAGATGCTGACCATAGCCTCAAACGAAAATGATATTGTTTTCGACCCTTTTATGGGAGTTGGTTCAACGGGAGTGGCATCAATGAAACTTTCCAGAAGATTCATAGGTATAGAGATAGATCCGGCATATTGCAAAGCTGCAAGAGAAAGGATAAAACAACAAGAAATGGATAAAGAACCCCATTCCTCCAGTATGGCAAGGGAGGAAAGCTGTTGTATTTTTAATGACACATTAACGGACTTGGAACAAATTTTCCAATCATAAAAACAATAGACGCATGAGCATAGAACAAAGTCTGAAAGCCATAATAAAATGGGCGGGAGGGAAAGAGAAAGAACTGAAATATATTATACCAAACCTTCCTAAGTTTAATCGGTACTACGAACCATTCGTAGGAGGAGGTTCTGTGTTTATGGCTATGCAGGCAATGGAGTATTTTATAAATGACCGTTCAGCAGAATTGATAGCATTATATAACAACATCGCTACTGTAAATAAATGTTTTTTTCGATATGCAGAAGCAATTGATTATATATGGAAGGAAATAGAAACATTCTGCGAAAATAGTAGATTGTCTGAAATATATGAATCATATCGCAATGATGAAATTGACAAGAGTGACCTTAAAAATGCTATAACTCTATTTTGTAACAGTAATAATGAAGATATATGCAATTTAATAAAACCGGAGTTTAGTGATTATGAAAACATACTTGTCAGAGAGATTAAAGGAAATCTATATCGCAAAATGTCAAGGATGCATGACCTAGAATTAACGAAGAACACTCTACCCCAAAAGGATATAAAAGACAATATTCTATGTGCAATGAAGAGTGCTCTCTATATGTTTCTTCGACATCTTTACAATGATAATCAAATAAAGAATTCCATGCACGATTTACATAATGCCTTGTTTCTGTTCATTAGGAATTACTCATACAGTGGAATGTTCCGATATAATACTAAAGGTGAATTTAATGTGCCTTATGGAGGAATAGGATACAATAATAAAACATTACAAAAGAAGTTGGAATATTATAAGTCTGATGCTTTACATATTCATCTGAATAAGACACATATATACAATCTTGATTTTGAGGACTTTCTTAATGAAACCACTCCATGTGAAGATGATTTTGTTTTTCTCGATCCTCCGTATGACAGTGATTTCAGTACTTATGCACAAAACGAATTCACAAAGCATGACCAGCAGAGATTAGCAGAATTTATGCTAAACAAATGCAAGGCTAAATGGATGTTGATTATTAAGAATACGGATTTCATTTACAATCTGTATTCTGGCATAGAAGGAATAAATATTCGGACGTTTAACAAGAATTATCTTGTTAGTTTCATGAATCGCAACAACAGAAAGGCAGAGCATCTGTTGATAACGAATTATACATAAGTTGGCTCACACCAGATACTCCATGTAGTTCTCCGGGGTGACAATGGCAGTGGAGGCTACCGGGTATGAGTCAAGGAAAGATTTCGGGATGCTCGTACCTGATTTCTTCGGGTTCCATTTCATCTCGAAGACGGTGAACATGCCGTCGGCTTCCTCTATATAGTCTATCTCTTGCTGGCTTTTCGTACGCCAGAAATATATGTTGCAGTAGTGATGCCTGTAATGATTGAACTTTATCCTTTCGGTTATGAAGAAATTCTCCCATAACGCACCCATGTCGTTGCGTATGTCAGCAGCGGCAAACTGCTGTATTACGGCATTACGCACTCCATTGTCGCAAAAATAGATTTTCTTTGATTTTTTCAGTTCGTTGCGCATGTTGCGGCTTAAACCGTTAAGTCTGAATATCACAAAACATTTCTCAAGCAGTTCAACATATCTCTCCACGGTCTTGCTGTCACTGCCTATCGTTTGGGCCAGTTCATTATACGAGACCTCTGATCCTACCTGGAAAGCCAGGGCACGCAACAGTTTGTCGAGCAGGTCAGGCTTCCGCAGGTTGTCCGTAGCCAGAATATCCTTATACAGATAACTATCTGTAAGCATCTGCAGCAATTCCCTTGGGTTGGTCCCATGATTCAAGATGTCAGGGTATGAACCATATATAAGTCGCGACTCCAACTGCTTTTTCACTTCCAGATAACCTTGGGTCTGGTAAATCTCAGCAGTGGAAATAGGAAACATCTGATACTCGAATTTCCTTCCTGTCAATGGCTCGTTAAGTCGGTTGCGCAGTTCAAAGGCAGATGAGCCTGTGGCTATGACCTGTACGTCGGGCATGTTGTCAACAATAAGTTTTATTGTTATTCCAATATTATCCACTTTCTGAGCCTCATCAATGACAATCATCTTGTTCGCCCCTACAAGCATCCGCAGTTCATTCATATTACGGTTTGTCAGTGCCGACACCGTCTGCGGGTCGTCACAGTTCAGATAAGAAACCTGTTCCTCCTGCTCCTGAATGATAGTCTTGAGCAGGGTGGTTTTGCCCACTTGCCTTGCCCCAAGCAGTATTATTGCCTTATTTTTGAAACACCTGTCAAGGATTTCCTTCTGTAATATTCTCTTAAACATACAATTACCTTTCTCATTACCTGCGGCAAAGTTAATAATTTTTTGTGGAATATGCAAACTTTTTTGGAACGTAATCCAAAAAAGACATGACTTTTTTGGATTACGATCCGAAAAAGTAGTATTCCAAGCGTAAAAACATACTGTCACATTTTCCGCCTTTTTGCTTACACATTGAATTTTGCAACCTCCGTTTCCTTGCGATACAGGTCAGCAACCTGCCGTCCGCTTGCGTACAGCGAAAATTTCAGGCAGGCGCAACTGTCTGGTTTCCAGCACAAATGTTTTTTGGGTGATGTTTCTCATCTCCTAATCAGTGCCTTATTACACTGAAAAACGTGCCTTATTAGGATGTAATCAGGCACATATTACGATGTAAAAGCATAGCTATTGCAGTGTAAAAGCATACCTATTACGATGCAGGGGTGCGTAAACGACCTTTTAGAGGCCTTTCCTTACCAGAAAACCACTCTATTTTCATTCTCCAGACGATAGTTTCAGAAAAAGCAAAGTGTAAGCAAAAAAACAAAAAAAGAGGAAAAATGACAAAAAAGGCATCAAATTCTTTTATACATAAAAAAAAAAGTTACCTTTGCATTTGCTTTTTTACAACACAAGGGTTTATACTCTCTTTAGGTTTACAGATTAGGATAAAACAATTTATAACAATATGAGACTTTTTTTGATTGCATTACTGGTAGGCATGTTCGCAAGTGTCCATGCGGAGGATAAATTTAAATTTGAAGAAATGGTGATTACAGATTTGCAGTACTGCGACACCTATCAAGGAATGGCACATGATGAATGGAAGACACTGCCGTTTCAGTGCAGGATAGAAAACGACAATGTGGCATGGCTTGGTGATGATGCGGTGGCGTTCATTCCAACTGACAACGACAAGAAAAAGAAAAAATTCATAAGGGATAACGCAAAATACGTCAAGTATAATGATGTCATGTATCTGAATTGTTGCGGGGCATCAACCGACGGCCGCAAATTAGGCAAGGGATTCATACCTGCAATATCCTATGGAGAAAATGAATTCTTCGTTGTAAAGGAAGGTCCGAAAAACGGTTCTGCAGCACCTGCAGCTATGTTTATGTTTGTCAGTATGGCTGGGGCAATAGCCATGGAAATGGCAGAGAATAGATCAATGAAGAATGATTCCTTGTATGACAAACGTCGTTGCTACATTTACAATCCATTCAACAAGACATTCACCCTTATAAACAAAGATAACATCGATTTGCTGGTTAATGACGAAGACATCATAAAAGAGTTAAAGGACAT
>JAEEHW010000055.1 GCA_016281055.1 Prevotella sp. | reverse complement strand
TCCTGTAGCCCAGAACTGCTGCAGAAGGTGCTTAGTCTGCATCCTGAACTGAAATGCCTTATTGGCGATATAGACGACTGCCAACAGGAAAATGCCGATGCCTCAGCGCAGGATGTAGATTCGTCACCCGCCACACTTGATGACCAGTTCTTTCAGACGGATAGCGACGCGCCGTTTTAGGTTGTTTCATGCTTGCGCCTTGCAAGCCACACATTAAAAAGGAGGGCGTGTCAAAATAGGCACATCCTCTTAACGTATATAACCATATAACCTCCCCCCCCACTTCTCCCACTCTCGCACATACATATACAATGTGTGCGTACACTATAACGCTTATCATAAAATCTCTGATCATTTTTTCTCACAATCTCTTGCACAGATGCAGAAAAATATTTAACTTTGTTGTCAGTTCTATTGCAGTTTATTCTACATTCGCAACAAATATATCGATAACGAACATAAAATCAGTATTGAGATTTTATCTTCATACAAAAAATAATTTTGTATTAAACAAGAGTGATTAGTATGCCAAGTAAAAATATATTTGAGGGACAAAGTGTGAGAGCTATTTTTGCACATTACGTGTATGAGGAACTGCGTAAAAGAAAGTTCGTTTCTCTTGTGGATATTTTGTGTATCTATTACAAAAGAAACAAAAGCTATTATAACCTTCATACTTATAGTAGCGATAAGGCATATATCCAGCTAAAGAAAGCGTTCCCAGAAGTAGTTAAGGCCTTGGAGAAGGTTGAGCCTGGATGCGTGATAGATAATGGAAAAGTCGGTAAAGGCAGGGCATATCGCTATGTAGGTAAGGCTGACGACCCATTGGCAGCAGAACGTCAGGCTATAGTCCAAAAAACTGTTGAGGACTATGTGGAGTTCTGCAAGGCCTCCGCAGGAATCATGCCTGCAAGTTGGTTCTCGTCGTTTTTCGAGAATACGCAGTTGTTGCTTGACACCGAAAGGGAATCAGAAAGCGGCAAAACGCCTATCCGCTCCTCATTGGAGCAGAACCTGACGAACATCCATCTACTGCCAGTATTCTATAAAGCCATAACAGACCGCCATGTACTCCGTTTCTTCTATCAACGTTTTGGTCAGGAGCCTTTCGAACTGACATTCCACCCTCAATTCTTAAAGGAATACAATGGTCGTTGGTTTGTTTTTGGAGATGCTGAAAGATTGCTAGTAGATGAGCAGGGCGAGGCAATAAGAGAGACATTCAAAGTATACAATGTTCCACTTGATAGAATCGTGGGGGATGTCTCAATGATTGACAATGTTGAGTATTTACCGGCAGAAAAGGGAATCTATCAACGGTTTTTTAATGACATCATCGGGGTGACTCATGAAAAAGGCGCCAAAGTAGAACAGGTGGTGATTCGAACAAAGACAGAATACCAGCATGGCCTCTTGCAAACAAAACCCTTGCACCATAGTCAGAAAGAGACTCTTCCATTTGGGAGATATGAAGACGGAGAGTATGGCGAAGTGACACTGACGATAGAGCCTAATCGTGAATTGCGAGGTAAGATTCTCGCATACGGACAGTATCTCGAAGTTATTCATCCTCAAAGTTTGCGAGAGCAGTTGAAAGACATCATTAAACAACAAATGATGCAATATTCTGATGAGAAATATAAAAAACAGACCAATTATATGCATATAATTTAAAAACTTTGCTAATTATTTGATTGTGTCGAATATTTTGACTAAATTTGCGACAAAAAAAGAACAACATGGCTTTTGAATCTATTGAATCAAGGATACTTGGGAGAATCCGTAAGTGCGGAAGGGGCAACCTGCTTTTTGCCTCTGATTTTGTTCGCTATGGAGAGCAAAAATCAGTCAACAAAGCTTTGGAACGTATGATGAAAGATGGCATTATTCTACGTATTAGTCACGGCATCTATTATTATCCTAAAATCGACAAGGTTCTTGGCTTGGGCATACTTTATCCAACATTGGAGGAAATTGCAGAGGGAATAGCTAAACGTGACAAGGCTCGTATCGTTCCGACAGGGCTTTATGCCCTTAACCGTTTGGGGTTCTCTACTCAGATTCCTATGAATGTAGTGTATCTGACAGATGGTTTTAATCGCAAGACAACCCTTTATAATGGCTCTTGTATACAGTTTAAGCGTACCGCCCCAAAAAATTTGGCTTTTCATTCTCAGTTAGCCATGCTATTAACATTCGCTTATAAGAGTCTTGGCAAGGATAATATTACTACAGAAATACTTGCCCACACAAAAGAATTGCTTAAGAAAGAGAATAAACAAGTTATTGAACAAGATTACCCTCTGATGCCCGCTTGGGTGTCATCTATCATTAAGTCACTTTATGTTGAAGAATAATTATTTCGAACTGGTCACTGACCAGCAGCGCACTATATTGGAACAGGCTGCCATCAAGCAAGGTTTGCCTAAACAAGCCATAGAGAAAGACTTGTGGGTAACGGCTATGCTCCAGATTTTATTCAGTCTGCATTGCGCAGAAAACTTAGTATTTAAAGGTGGTACATCCCTAAGTAAGATATGGAGATTGATTAGTCGCTTTTCTGAAGATATTGATTTGGCAATAGACAGATCTGTATTTGAATTGGAAGGTGATTTGACAAAAAACAAGTAAAAAAACTGCGTAAGGCATCATCTCTTTTTGTTCGTGACACACTTTATCCACAGTTGGTTGAGGCTGTTAATCAAACTTCCTTAAAAGACATGTGTCAGATAGAACCAGAACCTGACGGAGAGGGCGATGCCACCTATCCGGAACCACGAAGCATATTCATTCGCTATAAGTCGGTTTTCGATGATGAACTAGACTATATTCCTCCTGTTGTAAAAGTAGAGGCAGGTGCACGATCTTTATTGGAACCATATGCAGAAACCACTATCACAAGTATGGTAGAAGAAGCACTTCCTTCTATTAGCACCACAATATCTGATGTAGTGGTAAAGACGGCCATTGCGGAGAAAACATTCTTGGAAAAGGCGTTCTTACTCCATGAACTCTTCTCAGTAAGTAATGAGGTAGAAGCTCGCCGCCGCTCCCGTCACATCTACGATCTTCACATGATGATGAAGCAGGGTATTGCGGACAAAGCAGTCCCTAATGAAGAACTGTGGCAGACCATTCTTCATCATCGTTCTACACTAACCAGTATGAGTGGTGTTGACTATTCGATGGATATAAGAAAGAACATACAGCTTATACCTCCAAAAGAATCTTTATCAGAATGGTTGAAGGACTATGAAGATATGTCTTTAGCGATGATATATGGCGAAAAGCCTGTTTTTGACGAACTTCTACATAGCATGAATAGGTTAGAACTATTATTCAGAAAGGCTTAGAAGGTGAAGTATATGACCGTCAAAAATGGTTCCGAGTAGAACGGAACCATTCGTGGAGCAGAAATGCTTGCAGCAATCGGGAAATGGTAGTACCTTTGCAAACGCATTTGAGGCACAAATGCAAGACATAGAGTACTAACCAACAAAAACACAAGAGAATTCAGAAAACATAGTAAATGCTGATGCGGAAGTGCCTGGTGCAAAAGGAGAAGCTGGATTTGGAAAGGGAAAAAGACACCTGACAAATATTAAAGAAAAGATAGAGAGTCATGATGAAAACAGAAGTACAAAATCTTACGAGGAAATATGGAGTTATATTCGTGACCATGGACTAAGTAGCGATATCAATATTATGAATTTCCTTGAAAGAATTAGAACTGACGGAAAAATAAGTGGTACGGAGAAATACATGCTGACATGTTTAAAGGAATTGGACAGCGCATTCAGTATTGCAGTCAGCGGCAACTATAAACTATTTACTGGAACTGTAGATTATTTAAGTCACAAGAATACTACATATAGCTTTTCATACGAACTTGATATAGATTTCGGATAAACGTTTTATGTAGGAGGGAAATAAACACACGGACGAGCGAATGGCGTTAATATG
>JAEEHW010000054.1 GCA_016281055.1 Prevotella sp. | reverse complement strand
GGCAACGACCAGATACGTTTTGACATGACATTCCTCGTAATGGCTCCTGGTGTGGAGATCATCACTCTGACACGTGACGGCAACCTGTCTCGTCAGGAGGAGATAGACTACCTCAACGAGCATGGCTTCTACGCTGACTTTACAAAGCTGAAATATTCTTACAACGTAGGTATCTGGGGCACATCAATCTGCGGTGGCGAAATACTCGACTCTAAGCAGGGCTTGCCTGAGAGCGCATACCTGAAGCACCCTACCAAGGAAGGTCCTGAGACCTTGAAGCTCGGTTTCGAGAAGGGTGAACTGGTATCTGTCAACGGAACAAAATATGACGACAAGATAAAGGCCATCCAGGCTGTAGAGGAGATAGGCGCTGCTTACGGCATCGGTCGTGACTGCCACGTAGGCGACACCATCATCGGTATCAAGGGCCGCGTAGGCTTCGAGGCTGCCGCTCCTATGCTTATCATCGGTGCACACCGTTTCCTTGAGAAGTACACCCTGTCTAAGTGGCAGCAGTACTGGAAGGACCAGGTGGCTAACTGGTATGGCATGTTCCTCCACGAGTCACAGTATCTGGAGCCGGTGATGGCTGACATCGAGGCTATGCTCACATCATCACAGCGCAACGTCACTGGTGTGGTAGAGCTTGAGCTCCGTCCTCTCTGCTTCCAGACTGTAGGCGTTGACTCACCTAACGACCTTGTGAAGAACAAGCTCGGTGAATACGGTGAGACTGCCAAGGCATGGACTTCAGAGGACGCCAAGGGCTTTATCAAGGTATCTTCTACCGCCCTCCGTGCGTACTATCTGGCACATCCGGGAGAGAGGTAACCCCCTCCCGGCCTCCCCAAGGGGGAGGAGTGCTTCCTGCAAAATGAACTTTGAACAAGTGCTCGATGGTGTAACATCCATCTCAAGGGGGAGGAGCACTTCCTGCAAAATGAACTTTGAACAAGTGCTCGATGGTGTAACATCCATCTCAAGGGGGAGGAGCACTTCCTGCAAAATGAGTTTCGAATACAAGTATAATTTTGCTTCACCCGATAGGTATCTGCTGTTAAAAGAGTTTGCGAAAAAGAACAAGCAATACTCTACAGATGCAGAAAGGCTTATATGGCAGTACATACGTGGCAATGGCCTCGGGGTTAAGTTTAACAGACAATATATAATAAGCGACTATATAGTTGACTTCGTCTGCTTAGAACGGAAACTAATTGTTGAGATAGATGGTGGTTACCATTCTGAATATGAACAGATACAAAAGGATGAACACCGCACGGAACATCTCAACAAGTTGGGTTTCAAGGTAGTAAGATACACCAACGAGGAGGTATTCGAAGACATTGAGAGAGTATTACTTAATATAAAAGAAGAACTATTGAAAATAGTATAAATGAATATGCAAGAACATATATCAACCCCTCCCTTGGGAGGGGATAAAAGGGGTGGGGTCAGTCTGGTCAAAGTCGGCATTCTCGGTGCCGCTGGCTACACTGGCGGTGAGCTTATACGATTGCTCATCAACCACCCGGAGGTGGAGATAGTGTTTGCAAACAGTGAGTCAAATGCCGGCAACAAGGTATATGACGTACACGAGGGACTCATGGGCGAGACAGAACTGGAGTTCACCAGCGAGATGCCTTTCGACAAGGTTGACGTAGTGTTCTTCTGCTTCGGTCATGGCAAGAGCGAGGCGTTCCTCAAGGAGCACAGCATCCCTGCCAACGTGAAGATAATAGACCTGGCACAGGACTTCCGCATCAAGGGCAACCACGACTATGTGTATGGACTGCCAGAGACACATCGCGAAGAGATAGCACAGTGCCAGCATCTAGCAAACCCAGGCTGCTTCGCCACCTGCATACAGCTCGGACTGCTGCCATTGGCAAAGGCAGGTCTGCTTACGCACGACATCGCTGTCAATGCCATCACTGGTTCTACAGGTGCCGGACAGAAGCCGGGAGCTACAACTCACTTCTCTTGGCGTAACAATAACTTCTCAGTATATAAGCTGTTTACCCACCAGCATCTGCATGAGATTACGCAGACACTCAACGAACTGCGTCCGGAGGCTACTCCACGTGTCGTTGACACTCTCGACGAAGGCTATGACAAGGACGGTATCACCGTTGACTTCATACCTTACCGTGGCGACTTCGCACGCGGCATCTTCTGCACAGAGGTAATCACTCTCGACTCTGCAAAGTCTGCTGAGGAGGTTGCGGCATTATATAAAGATTACTATAAGGATGCAGCCTTCACCCACTACAGCGACAAGGCTCTCGACCTGAAGCAGGTGGTGAATACCAACAAGGCTCTTGTGCATACAGAGGTATTCGGTCGCAAGGTCGTTGTCACATCTATGATAGACAACCTCCTCAAGGGCGCCGTAGGTCAGGCTGTGCAGAACATGAATATCATGTTTGGCTTGGACGAGACCGCCGGTCTGCGACTGAAGGCGAGCGCATTCTAACCCCCTCTCTGTCCTGACGGACATCTCCCCCCGAGTGGAGGAGAAGAGATTACTAATTACTGATAAAAGAAGTTTAATAAAAACAAACGAATTCCCCATATCGACTGAACATACCTCTACTCTCCCTCTCGGGGAGAGATGTCCGAAGGACAAAGAGGGGGTCGGGGGTCTTTCTTATATTTATGAAACTATTCGACGTATATCCACTCTTCGACGTCAACATCGTCAAGGGACAAGGCTGTAAGGTATGGGACGATAAAGGTCAGGAGTATCTTGACCTCTATGGCGGACATGCCGTTATCAGCATAGGCCACTGCCATCCTCACTACGTGGAGATGATGACAAGCCAGCTTAACAAGTTAGGGTTCTACTCTAACTCAGTAATAAACAAGTTGCAGGTGCAGGTTGCGGAGCGTCTGGGCAAGGCCAGCGGCTATGAGGATTACCAGTTCTTCCTCATCAACTCTGGTGCCGAGGCTAACGAGAACGCACTGAAGCTTGCTTCATTCACCAACGGTCGCACCCGCGTGCTGTCAGCACAGAAGGCGTTCCACGGTCGTACATCACTCGCTGTGGAGGTAACCAATAATCCTAAGATTATTGCACCTATCAACGATGGCGGTCACGTTACCTACCTGCCTATGAACGACCTCGCCGCATGGGAGGCTGAACTCAGCAAGGGCGATGTATGCGCCGTAATCCTTGAGTGCATACAGGGCGTCGGCGGCATACAGATGGCAACAGAGGAGTTTGCGCAAGGTCTCGCTGCTGCCTGCAAGAAGTATGGTACCATCCTTATCTGCGACGAGATACAGTGTGGCTATGGCCGCTCTGGCAAGTTCTTCGCCCACCAGTGGCTCGGCATCAAGCCTGACCTTATCACTGTGGCTAAGGGCATCGGTAATGGTTTCCCAATGGCTGGCGTATTGATATCACCTGACTTCAAGCCTGTATATGGACAGCTCGGCACCACCTTCGGCGGCAACCACCTCGCCTGCACCGCAGCACTGGCAGTACTCGACGTCATGGAGAAGGAGAACCTCGTGGAGAACGCACGCACAATTGGTGAGTATCTCATGAGCGAACTGAAGAAGCTGCAGGCATCACCAGAAGGCAAGCACATCACTGATGTGCGTGGTCGCGGACTGATGGTAGGTGTAGAGTTTGACATTCCACAGGCAGACGTACGTAAGCCTCTCGTCTATGACCAACACTGCTTCACCGGTTGCGCTGGCACCAACCTCCTACGTCTGCTTCCACCTCTCTGCCTTACCAAGGAGAACGTGGATGACTTCATCGGCAGACTGAAAGCCATTCTGAAGACTATCAAGTAAAGAAAAGGATATTCTGAAAACATCATAGAATAATAAAAAAGCGATGCTATGTGCCTCATGCCATAGCATCGCTTTTTTTATTGCATCTTCAAATAAACTAAGAACAACGGGTGTATATATTATCTTTTGCTTTGTTAAATACAGTCTATTACATTTTTATTCAACAACAGTTTGTGAAGTATATTTAATAAAATATCGTTAAAAAAGTATTTTATGAAGTATATTTAATAATAAAACATTATCTTTGCATAAAAATATAAATATTATGAAAAAAGTATTGTTCACACTATTATGCGTGCTGGGACTCGCCAGCTGCGCACAGGCACAGAAACAGAATGAGGTCAAGAATAGCAAGACCTTAGTTACTTACTTCTCTGCTACGGGCACCACGAAAGCGGTGGCGGAAAAGATGGCGAAAGCTGGCGGCGCAGACTTGTTTGAGATAGAGCCTGCACAGAAATATACCGACGCTGACCTGGACTGGCGCAACAAACAGAGCCGTTCATCGGTTGAGATGAAAGACAAGAGTTCGCGTCCTGCCCTGAAACAGAAGTGCAGCAACATCTCGCAGTACGACGTAGTCTATATCGGTTTCCCTATATGGTGGAACACCGCACCTACAATCATCAACACCTTTATTGAGAACCATGACCTTAAAGGCAAGACGGTGATATTCTTCGCCACGTCAGGCGGCAACGACATCACTGGTGCAGAGAAGAACTTCCGCGCTGCATATCCAGAACTGAACTGGCAAAAGGGTCGTCTGCTCAACTCTCCGTCAGACAAGGAAATTAAGGAGTTCATGAAATAATCATGAATATAGAGTAAGATAAAGAACCTACTTATACATAATATATGCAGACAGCACGGAAGAATTATTCTTCCGTGCTGTTTGTTATTGTGCATGGGAACCAACGTGTGTCTATGGCTATTGGCGAGGCAGGCACGGACGTTATGATGTCTGTGGTTTCTTCTTTCGCCCCGTAGCCTATCACGCGGCAGAACTTTCCGGTCTTGTCATCGGCTGACTGCATAACGTAATAGCTCACCAGTCCTTCGGTCAGCACAGCATATATCTTGTTGCCCAGGGCGTCGTGCGTCAGTGCCACCACATCCGTCTGCTTCCACGGCTTTCCCGCTACTGGCTTCGGGTGATAGAGTGCGTCAATGCCATACAAGTCGTTGTTTGCCGCCACCACTGTGTTGTCACCCTTGAACGTGGAGAATATGCAGTATCTGTTGCCATATCCGTAAGTGCCCTCGTCAGTTTTTCTAAGCACCAGCACAGGTGTACCGTCAGCGGACATGTTTAATATGGTGTAACTATTGAAACCTTGTTCTGATGCCTTCGCCGGCATGCTGTTTCCGAACCACTTGAACGTAAAGTCTTCTATGTTAATCTGCGAGCGCAACAGCATCATCCCATTCCATTTATGTACATGGGTTATTGTTGGCATCGAGCCGATATACTCATAGAGCAAGAAATCAGTACCCTTCCGTGGCAGTGACCATGACAGTTCTCCTCCAGCTATGGCGCGCTTGCGATACTCTTCTGTCTGCACGTCGAGGAAGGCATCTACCGGACTTTCCTCTGGTGTCAGCGTCTCTGTGTCGGGGTTATAGTCATACCAGCACAATACATGCTGCGGCATGGTATGCTGTTCATACAGGCTTACGGCAAAGAAGCGGTGTCCGTCTTTCTTCCTCCACAGGCACGCCTGCACCTGGTCGCAGTCGGTGTCAGATGAAAGGTCGGCATATCCCTGTTTGCGGTCCACCAACACACTCCATTCTTCGGCATCCTGATACTGTTCGCCGTCGGGTGTCTGTGTGCCGTGTTTGATGACCTTGCCCACGCTCCATGTAGGCATGGCTCCTTGAAAAGCCTTCAGCAGTGTCATGATGCTCGGAGCCTTGCTGCCTCCCTTTACCTTAATCTCACGTTTGCGCCATTGTGCGTTGATGTCGCTGTTTCCAACATAGTTTTCCTCTGCCATAGCGGTCAAAGTGCAAAGCACAAGCGTAGCAAGACAAAATGTTCTCGTCAATATCGTTCTCATGTTATGGGGAGTTAAGAGTTAAGAGTTAAGAATTATGAGTTATGAGTTATGAATTAAGAGTTAAGAATTAAGATTTATGAATTGTGCATTATGCATTATGCATTATGAACTATGCATTATGCATTATGAATTATGCATTACCTCTGTATTTCTGCAAAGTTAAACATTTTTTTTGTTATATGCAAATTATGGCAAGATTGTTCTTTTGTTTTGGCGGTTTCAGGAAAAAGATGTACCTTTGCATTGCAGTTAATATAACGTTGAAACGACCATGAACATTGAGCAGATAAGAGACTATGCGCTGTCACTGTACGG
>JAEEHW010000053.1 GCA_016281055.1 Prevotella sp. | reverse complement strand
GGATGCTTCAATTTTCCAATCTTTCAATCTTTTCAATTCATTTTCTTTGTAATTACAGGAAAAGTTTGTACCTTTGCACAGATAAATTGGAACGGAGTATCTATGTGTTTTTGAAAAAACATATAATATCCATATAATGTCCATGTAATTACTCATGAATCTTTTCTGCAGAACATAGAATATAAACAATAACAATATGAAGATGAAAACAATTACAAAGAGATTTTTAATTCTATTTCTTGCCGTCATGGCGATGATGGTAAATGCTAATGCAAAGAAGGTGCCGTATGCAACGCTTTCAGGTAGAACGCTGACATTAGAGTATGGTGAACTGCCGACAGGCCAATATGTCTATGACATGTCGAATGAGAAATTTCATGACAACTGGTCTCCAATCGTAGCATCAATTGAGAAAATAACTATCGAGCCTTCGTTTGCAGAGGTTCGGTTTAAAACTTGCGCAAAGTTGTTTTACGGGATGTCTAGTCTTGAGTCGATAGAAGGACTACGATATCTAAATACTTCTGAAGTAACGGATATGAAAAAGATGTTCCTCGGTTGCGCAGAACTTATGGACCTTGATGTTAGCGGTTTTAACACTTCCCAAGTTACTGATATGAATGAGATGTTCTCTGGTTGTAGTAAACTTGCGAGTCTCGATCTTGGTAGTTTTAATACTTCCAACGTTACTAATATGAGTAATATGTTCAATAAATGTAGTGGCCTTACGAGTCTCAAAATTAGTAGTTTTAATACTTCCAACGTTACTAGCATGAGGTTTATGTTCGGTGATTGTAGTAGCCTTACGAGTATCAATGTTAGTAGTTTTAATACTTCCAGCGTTACTGGCGTGAGTGGTATGATGGGTATGTTCTGTGGTTGTAGTAAACTTACGAGTCTCAACCTTAGTAATTTCAATACTTCCAACGTTACTAATATGAGTGATATGTTCCGTGGTTGTAGTAGCCTTACGAGTCTCAATGTCAGCAGTTTCAATACTTCCAGCGTTACTGATATGAGTTGTATGTTCGATGATTGTCGTAGCCTTACGAGTCTCGATGTTAGTGGCTTTAATACTTCTAACGTTACTGACATGCGTTATATGTTCTATGATGTTAAAATCACGAGTCTTGACCTTAGTAGTTTCAATACCTCAAATGTTACCAATATGAGTTATATGTTTTGGGGGTGTAGTAAACTTACAAGTCTTGACCTTAGCAGTTTCAATACTTCCAACGTTACTAACATGAGTTTTATGTTCGCTTATTGTTATAACCTTGCGACCATTGAACTTCGTAGTTTCAATACTTCCAACGTAACAAATATGTATTGTATGTTCTATAACTGTGATGAACTTACGAGTCTTGACCTTGTTAATTTCAACACGTCCAACGTTACAGACATGAGACAAATGTTTTGTGATTGTCGCAGCTTGAGAACAATATATTGTAACGATAAATGGAGTTGTGATAACTCGTCAAATATGTTCGCAACTAGCTACATGTTACACGGTACTAATAAATCATATGATTCTTCAGATATAGATGTCACCTACGCCAATCCTGAGACTGGTTACTTCACATACAAGGACTATGACTTATGGGTAAACGGTACACAGGTGACACATACCAACTACAATGATTTGTCGGGCATCAGCGGTGTGAGCGGTACTGTGAAGTATGACAAATATGCAGATGCGCTTGTACTTGAAAACGCCACCATAACAGCCACAGGCAATCAGGAATCTGCGATAAGGAGTGAAATGCCCAACTTGAGGATACACGTGGACGGCAGCAGCACACTGACCTCTGCTACTGGCAGTGGCATACATAGCACTGGCTCGCTGGAACTCAGTGGAAGCGATGAAAGTTCACTGTCAGTCAATGGCACTACTGCTGTTCTGATAATGTCAGATGCAGAAAACCGCTTGAAAGTCAAGGACCTCAACCTTACGCTCGACGGCACCAAATACTACGGTGTATTGAGTTTTTACTCCAATACTGTGATGGAGATACAAAGCAACTCTGAGGTAAAAACCAGAGGTGTGGATGAGTGCTACCGTAACCTGAATGATATTATCATTGCCGATAGCTGTGAAATCACCGAGCCTGCTGGCGCCTACATCAGCGGTGGCAAGGTGTATGCTGACGGCAACACTGTAAAGGGCGAATGGGTTACGATAGGTCCGAAGGGATACGGCTTGGAGATCGGCGGCATACCCGTGACTGTCAAGAACAAAGGCAACATCACCGGCAGCAACATCAAACAAGGCACCGCCACATACGATGACGAGACAAAGACACTGACACTTACCGACTGCTCCATCGGTATGGACAACATCGCCGGCACTGTCGGTATAAAGAGCCGCATGGACAGCCTCGCCATACACCTTGTGGGCAATAATGGCATCGGCATGGTGGATACAGGCATAGAGAGCACTGGCGACGTGACCATCGCAGGTCCCGGCAAACTGAATTTGGTGTTCTGCAATACCGGCATATATATGACAGAAATTAGCCCAAACGACCTTTTGGTAACCGATGGAGCTAAGTTGAATATGACGCTTGTAGGCACTGGTATATTGGGACAAACATTAAAGGTTACCGGTACGACAAGGGTTGTGTACCCAAAGAACCTCTGTGTTAGTGGTGGTATGAGTGATGTCAGCATTGAAGCCAGTACGTCAGCCATCAGTGACATAAATAAGCTGGTTCTCAGTGACGGTCTCTCACTGACAGCACCTGTAGGGGCGAAGTTCGCGAGCCACGCCGTGCGCGACAAGGACGGCAACGTAGTCAAGGACAAGAACGTGCGCATCTCCCTGGCAGGCGACGTGAACCATGACGGAGTGATAACGATGGCAGATGCCAATGCCGTGGTGAACTACTTCCTTGCCACCGACAAGCCATCCGACTTTGATAAGGAAACAACCGATGTGAACGGTGACGGCGGTGTTTCCATGGCAGATGCCAACCAGATTGTGAATTTGTTCCTGGGACAATAAAGTAGCCCCACCCCGACCCTCCCCAGTAGGGAGGGAGGAAGTGAATAGTGAATAGTGAAAAGTGAATAGTGAATAATACGTTAATGACACAGACTTAATGATAAGTCTAAACGTTACTTGTATTATTCACTATTCACTTTTCACTATTCACTATTCACTTTTCATTATTCACTATTCACATCCCGTAAGGGATTCTTTGGCTCTGTATGAACGTAAATTTTCCTTAAATTACATATTTTTATTGTAAAACATTCGTTTATCTCGCATTTTCTGAGTAAATTTGCATCTAATTTGCTAAATAAAAACATTTAAGTGGTTAATGAAAAAACTATTATATTCATTTGTTCTTGCGGTTGCAATGCCTGTGGCGGCATTGGCTCAGAGTGGAACTAATTCACCTTATTCCCAGTATGGACTGGGCAAACTCAGTGACCTGTCAACGGGTATGAGCCGCGCTATGAATGGAGTAGGTATAGGTATGCGTGAGCACAATCTGGTGAACTATCTAAACCCTGCATCATACTCAGGAGCGGATTCTCTCACATTTCTCTTTGACATTGCCATGTCATTGCAGAAAACCAATTTCAAGGAAAATGGTAGAAGCAAGAATGCCAACAATGGCGACTTTGAATATGCTGTGGCATCTTTTCGTGCCATGAAGGGACTTGGCATCAGTTTCGGTCTTATGCCATACACAAATATAGGATACAACTATTCTTCACCGGCGCAGTCCATTATTTCGAAAAGTGGCGCAGCGATGTACAGTGAATATCTCAGCGGCACTACTTACACAACGACATATTCTGGTTCGGGAGGCATACATCAGATATATGTAGGCGCAGGTTGGGAACCGATAAAGAACTTCTCAGTCGGCATGAATCTGGGTTATTTGTTTGGTAACCTGACCAACAATGTCTCTACATCATTCAGTGATGGATTTATAAAGAAGTTGGATACCGATTATACGGCAGACGTGAGCAAACTGAAGTTTGACTTCGGTGCGAGCTATACACATGTCCTTGACAAAAAACGCAGCGTTACTGTGGGTATAACATTCGCCCCAGAACAAAAGCTCGGTTCAGACAGCGAGTGCCGCATTATAACGCAAAACAATCAGTCAGGTGTAAAAGATACTTCCGTGTTTGTTGCCCGCAACGCTATGTCGATACCTATGCAGATAGGTGCAGGTGTGTCATATAAGTATGGATCAAGGTGGTTGCTCGGAATGGACTATGTTTTCCAGAAATGGGAATCTGTGGAAAGAGTGCCGTATCTGAAAGAAGGAACAAATGCACTCTTCAACTATACTGATGCATACAGCAACAGGCACAAGTTGAACTTTGGCGGACAGTATTGCAAGAATGAATACGGACGTTCATTCGTGGACCGTCTGCGCTATCGTTTTGGCGTAGGCTACTCTACATCATATCTGAAGATAAACGACAATGAAGGTCCGAAAGAACTCAGTGTTAGTGCCGGTGTGGGTATTCCTATTGTCAATTCATGGAACAACCGTTCCATACTCAATGTCGGCTTTCAGTGGCAGCATGCCTCTGCAAAAGATTTGATAACAGAAAACACCTTCCTGATAAATATCGGCGTGACGTTCAATGAGCGTTGGTTTGCTAAATGGAAGTTTGAATAAAGACGTGTCAGAAAAACAGTCATTAGGTATGCGTTGCTTGTGGTCATTGTTACTGTGTGCACTGGTCGGATTCTTTGCATCCTCGTGTGAGGAGCAGAAGGAACATACTGCACCTGCTGTCAATCCTGCGGATTCGGTGGCGATGATGACCTCCTATGGAATAAATACACTCATCAGTGATTCTGGCGTGATGAAATACCGCATCATAGCTGAGCGCTGGGAAGTAAACGAAGTGTTGAACCCACCACGCTGGATATTCAGACGTGGCTTGTTCCTGCAGCAGTTTGATGAAAAATTCCATACTGAGACGTATATACAATGTGACACTGCATATTACTATACCGTTCAGAAGCTATGGCATCTGATGGGAAATGTGAATGTGCGCACAACTGACGGATTGCGTTTCAGCAGCGAAGAGTTGTTTTGGGATCAGAACAGACACGAACTGTATTCCAACAAGTTTTCGCACCTCGTAACCCCGGAACGTGAACTTCAAGGGGCTTATTTCACAAGTGACGAGCGCATGACACACTATAAGGTGACAAACACCAAAGGCTCGTTCCAGAGTGAGGATGCCCTTAACAAGAAAGAAGACAAAAACAATAACGAAAAGGCGGACTCCGCCGCATCGCCTAAACGTGCTCCTGCACAGCCCCAACCTAAAAAATAATGGATATTTATTTAGTAGTTTATATTCTGGTGACCATGCTTTTCTCTGCATTCTTTTCAGGAATGGAGATAGCGTATGTGTCGAGTAACAGGATGCTGGCGGAGATGCAGGCAGACAATCAGAGTTTGACCCATCGTGTGGTGTCATTCTTCTACAAACACCCGAATACGTTTGTCAGTACGATGCTCGTTGGCAACAACATTGCCCTGGTGATATATGGAATACTGATAGCGCGATTGTTTGACAATACCATCTTTGCGGGACAATCAGAAGCATTTACGGTGGCTGCTGATACCATATTGTCAACGGTGATAGTACTGTTTACAGGTGAATATCTTCCCAAAACAATATTCAAAAACAATTCAAACAGATTATTGTCATTCTTCGCACTGCCGGCTTGGCTGTGTTATGTCATACTCTATCCAATCTCGCGCTTTTGTGCCAATATCTCGCGTCTGATGCTGAGAGGCTTGGGGGTTAATATCAAGAAAGAAGAGCACAAGGAGGAATTCAGAAAAGTGGATCTCGATTATCTGGTTCAGCAGAGCCTTAATGTGGATGCAGAGGAAGGTGCCGGAGGGAATGAAAAGGATAGCAAGGATAAGACAGAAAACTTCGAGGTGAAGATATTCCAGAATGCCCTTGACCTTGCCGACACCAAAGTACGCGACTGCATGATACCGCGCACGGAGATAAATGCGATAGAAAAAACTGCACCGCTGGAGGAATTGAGGCAGAAATTCATAGAAAGTGGCAGGTCGAAGATCATAGTATATGAAGAAGATATCGATCATATCATAGGTTATATACACTCATCGGAATTGTTCCGCATAACGAAAGAATGGCAGTCACATACACGACAGATGCCGTTCGTGCCTGAAACTATGTCGGCCAAGAAACTTATGGAAAGACTGTTGGCACAGAAGACGAGTCTTGCGGTAGTGGTAGATGAGTTTGGAGGCACAAGCGGCATTGTGGCACTTGAAGACATCGTGGAGGAAATAACAGGTGAGATAGAAGACGAACACGACACCTCAACCTACGAGTGCAGGAAGACAAACGATGGAGGGTATCTCTTGTCGGCAAGAATGGAGATAGAGCGCGTAAACGAAATCCTGGGCATAGCATTGCCTGAGAGTGACGAATATAAGACCGTTGGAGGACTGATACTTGCGAAATATCAGAGCTTCCCGAAACTGAATGAAGTGGTTACGTTTGACGATTGGCAATGCAAGATATTGAAAAATACCAAAACGAAAATAGAATTGGTAAAGTTGACGCACATTGACAAAAAATGAACTTAATTTATTGCTTTTATATAAATATCTAAATAAAAAGTTGTATAATTAAAGAAAATTTATTAACTTTGCGCAGATTTTGTGACACTGAGAAATAATAAAAAATAAAAATAGAAAACGAAAATGGCAGTTTTAGGAAAAATCAGAAGTAAAGGAGTTCTGCTTGTGTGCATCATAGGCTTGGGACTTTTTGCATTTATTGCTGAGGAAGCTGTTCGTTCATGCGAATCAACAAAGAACAATGAACGGCAGCAGATTGCGAATGTCCTTGGTGAGAAGATTTCTTACCAGGAGTTCCAGGAAATGGTAGAAGAGTACACCGATGTCATCAAGATGACACAGGGTCGTGAGAATCTCAACGAGGATGAGTTGAATCAGGTTCGCGACATGGTGTGGAACCAGTATGTTCAGAATGCTCTCTTGGCCAAGGAGGCTGAGGAGTTGGGCCTGAAGGTTACTGACGATGAAATTCGCAATATCCTCAACGAGGGTACAAACAGCATGTTGCTGCAGACACCTTTTGTAAATCAACAGACAGGTCGTTTTGATGCCAATGTGCTGAAGCAGTTCCTCAACGAATACAAGAAGGCACAGCAGACTGGCGGACAGCAGTTGGAACAGATGCGTGTGGTTTGCAACTACTGGCAGTTCATGGAGAAGAACCTGCGTCAGCAGACACTTGCTCAGAAGTATCAGGCACTGCTTGCTTCAACATTCGTATCAAACAAGGTAGAGGCAAAGCAGGTGTATATGGAAGAGAACATCGAGGCAGACATCGAGTTGGCTGCTCTCACATATTCTTCTGTTCAGGACAAGGACGTGAAGTATGACGAAAATGACCTGAAGGCAAAGTACAATGAACAGAAAGAGCGTTTCCGCATATATCAGGAGACACGCGATATCAAATATGTATCAGTGAAGGTTGGCGCTTCTGCAACAGACCGTGCTGCCATCAATAAGGAAATGGCAGTTTTCGGTACTCAGTTGGCTGCTGCTGCTGATCCATCAGAAATCGTACGTAAGTCTGGCAGTTCTATTGCATATCTTGGCGTACCAGTATTGAAGACAGCTTTCCCATCAGACATTCAGAACCAGCTTGACTCTATGGCAGTAGGTGCAACCACAGCCATGAAGGAAAATGCGCAGGACAATACTCTGAATATTGTCAAGTTGATGTCTAAGCAGGAGTTGCCTGACTCAGTAGAATTCCAGGCAATCCAGATTGGTGGTGCAACGATTGACGAAGCACACACACGTGCAGATTCAGTGATGAAGGCTCTCTCTGCAGACGCTTCACAGTGGGATGCACTTGCCAAGAAATATGGCCAGACAGGTGAGAAGTCATGGATGACCACTCAGCAGTATCAGAATTCAAATACATTGGATGCTGACACAAAGGCTTATATCACAGCTCTCAACACGATGGCTGTAGGTGAGACAAAGAATATCACTACAAATGGTGGCAACATCATTGTCAAGGTGTCAGACCGCAAGGGCTTCCAGACAAAGTATGTGGCTGCAGTGATAAAGAAGGACATTGCTTTCTCAAAAGATACATACAGCAAGGCTTACAACAAGTTCTCACAGTATGTTTCTGGAAGCCAGTCACAGGATGCTCTTGAGAAGAATGCCAAGAAGAACGGATATACTGTTCAGGAGTTGAAGAACGTGGTGAGTGGCCAGCACCTGATAGCAGGTATTCATGGTTCACACGAAGCACTGAAGTGGGCGTTTGAAGCAAAGAAGGGCGATGTTTCACCTCTGTATGAGTGTGGTGACAACGACAATCTCCTCGTTCTCGTGCTGACAAATGTGAATGAAGAAGGTTATCTGGCAATAGACAATGATAACGTTAAGGAGTATCTCAAGAGCGAGGTTATCAAAGATAAGAAGGCAGAGCTCCTTCTGAAGAAGCTTGAAGGCGTGAAGAGTGTTGCACAGGCAAAGGCTAAGGGCGCTCAGATAGTACCTGTTAATCAGATTACTTTTGCAGCACCAGTGTTCGTTCAGGTTGCAGGTGCATCAGAGCCAGCACTCAGCGGCGCAGTTGCAGCAACATCTCTTGGCAAGTTCTCTTCACATGCAATCAAGGGTAACGGAGGCGTTTATGTGTTCCAGGTTAAGAACAAGAAGAACCGCGCCCTGAAGTACAATGAGAAGGAATATATGCAGCGCATCTCACAGCGTGCTATGCAGATGGCAGGTAATTTCATGCAGGAACTGTATGTTAAGGCCGGCATAAAAGACAATCGTTATCTGTTCTTCTAAAAACAGATATAAATACAATAAACAGCAGGGGTTTTCCTTATGGAAAATCCCTGCTGTTCGTATGTTTGAACTCACGTTAATTAAATATTAAAAAATGTAATTTCTTGTGGCATACTTGCAAGAAGCGAAAAAAATGTGTAACTTTGTGTTTCAAATAAGAATATTGAATAATGATATAATTAATCATGGCAGTTGACATTAGAGAATTGAATGTTCTGATAGAACAGAACAGTAATTTTGTTACAAACCTTACCACAGGGATGGATAAGGTGATAGTAGGACAGAAACATCTCGTTGAGTCGCTTCTTATAGGTCTGCTCAGCGATGGTCATATATTGTTGGAGGGTGTTCCTGGATTGGCCAAGACACTTGCCATAAACACCTTGTCAAAACTGATAGACGGAAAGTTCAGTCGCATACAGTTTACGCCAGACCTCTTGCCTGCGGATGTGGTAGGCACGATGATTTATTCTCAAAAGGACGAGGCTTTTCAAGTTAAGAAAGGTCCTGTCTTTGCAAATTTTGTGCTTGCGGATGAGATAAACCGTGCTCCGGCAAAAGTGCAGTCAGCATTGCTTGAGGCCATGCAGGAGCATCAGGTGACAATAGGTGACGATACCTTCAAACTTCCCAAACCATTCCTTGTTATGGCTACTCAAAACCCAGTAGAGCAAGAAGGTACATATCCATTGCCAGAAGCACAGATGGACCGTTTTATGCTTAAAGTGGTTATAGGCTATCCTACGCTTGAAGAAGAAAAGAGAATCATGCGTGAGAACCTTGCTGGTGCTCTGCCGGAGGTGTTGGCTGTAAGCAGTGCAGAAGAGATAATGAAGGCTCGTGAGATAGTGCGCCAGGTGTATATCGACGAGAAAATAGAACAGTATATAGCAGATATTGTGTTTGCTACCCGTTATCCAAAGCAGTATGGATTGGAGAACCTTGAACCAATGATAACATTTGGTGGTAGTCCGCGTGCAAGTATAAACCTTGCAAAGGCAGCGCGTGCATACGCATTTATCAAGCGTAGAGGATATGTGATACCAGAGGATGTGCGTGCTGTGGCACATGATGTGTTGCGTCATCGCATAGGCTTGAGTTATGAGGCAGAAGCCAATATGATAACCAGCGAGGACATCGTAAGCCAAATAATTAACAAGGTAGAAGTTCCGTGATGGCTTTGGATAAGCAGGACATATTAAAAAAAGTTCGCAAGATAGAGATAAAGGCGCGTGGACTGAGCAACAATATCTTTGCAGGCCAGTATCATTCTGCTTTCAAGGGTAGGGGTATGGCGTTTGCAGAGGTCCGGGAATATCAGTATGGTGATGATGTCAGGGATATTGACTGGAATGTCACGGCTCGTTTCCATCGTCCATACGTCAAGGTGTTTGAGGAAGAGCGTGAACTCACAGTCATGTTGCTTGTCGATGTGTCGGGATCATTGAATTTCGGTACCCGTGTGGAGTCGAAAAGTGAGATGGTTGCGGAGATAGCAGCAACGTTGGCGTTCAGTGCGATACAGAATAATGACAAGATAGGCGTTGTGTTCTTTTCTGACCGTGTGGAGAAATACATACCGCCAAAGAAAGGCAGGAAGCATATTCTGTATATAATACGTGAGATGCTTGATTTTCACCCGCAATCAAAGAAAACGGATTTGTCAGTAGCTCTGGAGTTTCTTGGAAAGACCCAGAAACATCGCTGCACAGCGTTTGTGTTGAGTGATTTCTATGACCGCAAAGACTTCGAGAAACCGTTGCAGATATGTCGCTCGCGTCATGATGTGATGGGCATACAGGTGTATGACCCGTTCATGAAGCAACTGCCCGATGTGGGCATACTTCGTATTCATGATGCGGAGACAGGCTATGAACAATACATAGACACCTCAAGCAAAATGGTCAGACGTGCGCATCAGCAATATTGGCAACAGCGTTCAGATTATTTGCGCAGTCTGTTTCAGCGTAATAGTCTGGACTTTGTCAGTGTTGCCACGGATGGGGATTTTGTCAAGGCCCTAAGGATGATGTTCGCCATGAGATAGAGTAGAAAAGGGGAGAAGAGATACAGAAGACGTTGACGGAAATGATATACGAAAAAAGAAAAATACAAGTAGAGAACAAGTTGTTGCTTGTTGTTTTCTCATTGTGCCTCTCATTGTGTTCCTATGCTCAGGTGACCGTTGAGAACAGCATTGATTCTGTCCAGATGTTCGTAGGTGAACAGACAGAGATGCAGATTGCTGTTACGATGAAACCTGGACAGAAGGTGGCATTCAGACAGTGGCAGCCACAGCAGATGCTTGTGCCAGGTGTGGAGGTGGTCGATGTTCCAAGGATAGACACTATAGATGCAGGTGATGGATTTATAAAGGTTACCCAACATCTCACGTTGACATCGTTTGATGATACTTTGTATTTAATCCCTGCACAGAAGGTCAAGGTGGACGGCATGGAATATGCAGCAAAAGATCTTGCCCTGAAAGTGCTTACGATAGATGTCGATACGTTGCATCCAAATCAGTTCTTCGGACCGAAGGATGTTCAGGACAATCCATTCTCATGGAGTGAATGGAAAGGTATATTCTGGTTCTCGGTATTGTTGGCGGTGCTTTATCTGTTGTGCTGGTTGGCATATCTGCGTTTGAAGAGTAATAAGCCAATACAGTTGAAAGTGCGCATCGTGAAACGTGTACCGCCACATCAGAGGGCTCTCAATGAGATAGAAAAGTTGAAAGCAGAGAGTTCTGTACAACGGTATGATGGTAGCCATACGGATTACAAGGCATACTATACGCATTTGACAGATGCCTTGCGCAAGTATATGGAAGAGCGTTTTGGCTTCAATGCGATGGAAATGACGTCGGCAGAGATCATTGAACGCCTGCGTCAGGAGAAAGACCAAACAAAGATACAGGAACTGACGATGCTTTTTGAGACGGCAGACCTTGTGAAATTTGCCAAGTACGATGTAGGAATCAGCGAAAATGACCGTAACCTTGTCAATGCTGTTGATTTCATCAATACGACCAAGCAAGATAACTTGCCAACAGAGGAACGCATAGAACCGTCAATAACGGAACAGCAGCGTCAGACGTTGCGCATGAGGCTTTCTTTGAAATGGAGTATCGTGGTGCTGACTCTCGCTACGGCATCGTTGTTGGTTTATGTGTCATACAGATTGTGGGATTTAATGAACTGATAATTATAGTGAGAACTGTAAATTATTGATAGGAGAAAGAATGGAATTTACGCAACCATTATATTTTCTTTTGCTGTTATTGCTTATACCATACATATTGTGGTATGTGTTGTGGCGTAACCGTGGCAAACGCAAGATGGAGTCTGCCATGACCATCAGTGATGCCTTTGCATACAAGAAAGCACCCGTTAGTCTCAGGGTAAGATTGATACACTTGCCGATGATATTGCGTTGTGTTTCATTTGCGTTTGTCGTCATGGCATTGGCACGACCGCAGACACACAGCGCATGGGATGAAAAGAGTGTGGAAGGCATAGATATAATGTTGGCAATGGATGTGTCAACAAGTATGTTGGCAGAAGATCTGCGCCCTAACCGAATAGAGGCAGCGAAAGAAGTAGCAGCATCTTTCATATCCGATCGTCCGAATGATAATATCGGATTGACCATATTTGCCGGTGAGGCATTTACTCAATGTCCTATGACGACAGACCACGCCTCCTTACTCAATCTATTGAAAGGCGTGCGCACGGATATTGCCGCTAATGGACTGATTAGTGATGGTACAGCCATAGGTATGGGACTTGCCAACGCTGTTTCGCGTCTGAAGGACTCAAAAACAAAGAGTAGGGTGGTGATCCTGCTTACTGACGGTTCTAACAATATGGGAGATATATCTCCGATGACTGCTGCTCAGATAGCTAAAAGTTTGGGTATAAGGGTTTATACCATAGGCGTAGGAACCAACAAGGTGGCACGTTATCCTATGCCTGTGGCAGGAGGTGTGCAATATGTCAATATACCTGTGGAGATAGATACAAAGACACTTAGTGACATATCGGCAACAAGTGACGGTAACTTCTATAGGGCTACCAATAATACGGAATTGCGACAGATATATAAGGATATTGACAAGTTGGAGAAAACGCGTTTGAATGTTAAGAAATTCTCAAAACGCTATGAGGCATTTCAACCATTTGCCATTGTCGCACTTATTGCCTTGCTTCTTGAGGTCTTGATGAGATTAACTGTATTGAGAAAGATATAAATGAGATTTGAAAGTTCTATATATTTGTGGTTGCTCAGTATTATACCAGTAATGGTGATACTGATGATGTTGGCGGAGTTGCATCGTAAGAAAATGTTGCGTCGTCTTGGTGACAAGGAACTTGTGAAATCGTTGTTGCCAATGGCCTCTGCAAAGAGAAGATGGGTGAAGTTCCTTCTGTTGCAGTTGGCACTTGCTATTGTTATCTTGATGTTGGCACGTCCACAAATGGGAACAAAGGTGTCAAATGAAAAACGTAATGGCATAGAGGCTATTATCTGTTTGGACATAAGCAACTCCATGTTGGCAGAGGATGTTGCACCCAGTCGCTTGCAGAAAAGTAAGATGCTGGTGGAGAATATGGTAGAGCATTTCTCCAATGACAAGATAGGCTTGATTGTATTTGCAGGTGATGCATTCGTACAGTTACCTATAACGAGTGATTATGTCTCTGCTAAGATGTTTCTGCAGAACATTGACCCATCTTTAATTCAAACGCAGGGTACGGATATTGCAGAAGCTATAAACCTGGCATCCAACAGTTTTACGCAGCAGAAGAACATAGGTAAGGCCGTTATAGTGATAACAGACGGAGAAGATCACGAAGGAGGTGCAAAGGAAGCTGCCAAAGCTGCAAGAGATAAAGGATACAGAGTATTTATTCTTGGTATAGGAAATACTTCTGGTGCTCCGATACCACAGAGTGGAGGAGGATATCTGCAGGATAACTCAGGTAATACGGTTATGACAGCTCTCAATGAACAAATGTGCCGTGATATTGCAGCAGCAGGAAGTGGTACATATATACATGTGGATAATACCTCAACAGCGCAAGAGCAACTGAATGATGAAATATCCAAGATGCAAAAGGGAGAGATGGAGTCTGTAGTGTATTCCGAGTACAATGAACAGTTCCAGTCATTTGGTATATTGGCTATATTGTTGATGATAATAGAAGTACTGATAAGTGAAGCAACAAATCCTTGGTTTAGTAGATTCCAGTTATTTAAAAGAACTAAAGGAATGAAGAAGATTGGTTGCTTGGTATTGCTTTTGGTTGTTTCTTCCATACCAGTTAATGCACAGCGCGACAGAGTATATATTCGACAGGGCAATAGACTCATGCGTGGCGGTGCAGAAGATGGAGCGACGAAGGCGGAAGTGAATTATCATAAGGCAATGGGGGCCAATCCGTCCAACCCTCAGGCTATGTATAATCTGGGCTGTGCTTTGATGGCTCAGCAGAAAGACTCTGCGGCTATGGAGTCTTTTCAAAAGGCGGCAAAGGTAGAAACGAGCAAGATACGGCGTGCGATGTCGTATCATAATATGGGTGTGATATTCCAGCGCCATCAACAGTATGGTGAAGCAATAGAACAATATAAGCAAGCATTGCGCCTGCGGCCAAATGACAACGAAACGCGTTATAATCTTGTATTGTGTCAACGTCAACAGAAAAATCAGAAGAATCAAAATAGTAATTCTGGTGGCGGTTCTGATGATAAGAAGAATGACAAAAACAAACAAGATAAAGACAACAAGAAAGATCAAGACAATCAGAATAAAGACAACCAGGACAAGAAAGAACAAAAACCTCAGAAGCAGATGAGCAAGGAAAATGCAGAGCAGTTGCTCAATGCTGCTATGCAGGATGAGAAACAAACACAGCAGCGTTTGAAGAAAGCCATGAGCCAACCAAAAAGAAAGACCTTGGAGAAAAACTGGTAGTGGTGAGATAATGAGTTTCTGTTAGATATAGAAATAGATAAACAATAAAAGAAATGGAAAAAGATAAACGAAATATAAAAGTTGTAGGTGAATTAGTCATTCGCTTAATTGTGCTTTCTGTCTTTCTGTTTTCTTCTTTCTTTGTCATCAATGTCAAGGCACAACGGATAACAGTCAAGGGGCCATCGACTGTGGCTGCCGGTCAACCTTTTCAAATACAGTATATTATAAACACGACGGATGTCAAAGGATTTAAGTTAGGAAATGTTCCTGATGCCTTTGAAGTACTGTATGGACCGAGTACAAGTACACAACAGAGTTTTTCGATAGTAAACGGAAGAACAACACAGGCTTCATCGGTTACATATACATATACGATGATGGCCCATAAAAATGGAGCATTTGTCATACCTGCCGCCCATGCTGTGGTGGGAGGAAGCAATGTTGCTTCACAGGCTATAAGGATTAATGTGTCAGGAAACTTCCAATCAACGGGACAGCACAGTCAGTCGCGTGGTCAACAGCGGGGACAGCGTGTAGACAGGGCAGGCAGTCGTATCAGTGGTAATGATTTGTTTATACGTGTTACGGCAAACAAACAACGTGTTTATGAGCAGGAACCTATATTGCTGACATATAAGGTCTATACACAGGTTGAGCTGACGCAACTGGAAGGTAAAATGCCAGATTTGAATGGCTTCCATACTCAGGAGATACAGTTGCCTCAGCAAAAAACATTTCACGTTGAAAATATAAATGGCAAACCATATCGATGTGTTACATGGAGTCAATATGTGATGTTTCCACAGATGTCAGGAACTCTGGAGATTCCGAGTATTACGTTCAAGGGTATTGTAGTGCAGGAAAATCCGAATGTTGATCCATTTGAAGCCTTCTTCAATGGTGGTTCTGGATATGTAGAGGTAAAGAAAGAGATTAAAGCTCCGAGTGTGACGATTAGGGTCGAGCCATTACCTGCTAAACCAACGAATTTCTCTGGTGGAGTAGGACACTTTACCATTGCCTCGTCAGTTGACAAAAAAACAGTAAAGGCAGGTGATCCTGTGAATTTGCGAGTGGTAGTAAGTGGTTCGGGTAATATGAAACTCATAAAGATGCCCGAGTTGGTACTTCCAAAGGATTTTGATAAATATGACCCGAAGGTAACAGATAAGACCAAGATTGGAACAGATGGCATCACCGGTACCATGGTGTATGATTATCTTATTGTACCGCGAAATAAAGGTCAATACACCATTCCACCAATGGAATTTGTGTATTTTGATACGCACAGCTCCACATATAAAACGGAGAGAACTCAACCCATACAACTCACGGTAGAGACAGGAACAGGTGGAACAGGTGGTGTTACGGATTACTCACAGCGTAATGACAATGATATCAGTGATATCATAACCGGCGATGCTGTAGGGGAGAAACCATATTATACATTCTTTGGCACTACAGGATATGCAGTTGTCAATGCTTTGATATTGGTATTGTTTATTGTCTTGTTGGTGGTGTTCCGTAAGCGTGCCATAGCTTTGGCAGATACTACGGCAATGCGTGGCAAGAAAGCAAACAAAGTTGCGGCAAAACGTCTTAAAAAGTCATCACGTTTGATGACAGAAGGGAAAAGAACAGAATTCTATGATGAGGTTTTGCGTGCATTGTGGGGATATGTAGGTGACAAATTGAATATGCCAGTAGAGCAGTTGAGTCGTGATAATATCTCAGAGAAATTGCATGATCGTGGTGTAGTCGAAGAAGTGACAGTTAAGTTTATAGAGGCTATTGATGAATGTGAGTTTGCACGATATGCCCCAGTAGGAGATAGTGATGACGTGCAGATGAGCATGAAGGCAACATACGATAAAGCCACAGAGGCAATAACAAAGATAGAGGAGAGTGAGAAAAACAATAAAACAGGAAAGACAAAGTGAAAAGAGTGATATTGATAGAGAATAATGTAAGAAAGGTCGTGATGATGTTGTTGTTAGTTGTCAACAATGTCGTTGGGGTATATGCATCAGAATTGAAGGCAAATGCTGATGCGGCATATCGTGTTGCAGATTACCAAAAGGCTATAGAGTTATACAAACAGGAATTACATAATGGAGAGTCGGCTGCTGTATTTCATAATCTTGGTAATTGCTATTATCGGATAGGAAACCTTTCACAGGCTGTGTTGTGCTATGAACGAGCACTAAAATATTCCCCTATGGATAAGGATATACAGCATAGTTTGGAAGTGACACAGCGTAAGACGATTGATAGATTGCCGTCTGATGGAGATATATTATTTACACGGTGGTATAAAGGACTGCTCAGTGTCATGTCGATAGATGCATGGACCTATACAGCAATAGCATCATTGGTTTTATCATTGATATTGTTCCTGCTGTATCTTTTTGCAGATAATATTCTTGTGCGTCGGTTGGCATTTTACATGTCGTTGACATTTTTTGTGTTATTTGCATGTGGCAATCTTTTTGCCTGGCAAAGAAAAAATATATTGACCACTCATGATACCGCTGTTGTTGTGGGTGAGACATTGATGGTAAAATCATCACCAGCAGATAATGCTTCTGATGCTTGTATTATTCATGAAGGAACTACGTTGACGATTACTGACAGAGATATCAAAGGGTGGTATGCCATTCGTCTGTCTGATGGACGTCAGGGATGGATAAAGACAAAGGAGGTTGAAGAAATATGATTGAGTATTTAGATAAGATAGGAATAGATTTGTTTTTTGGTAGCGACAGTGTATTCCTTGATCAGATGGCTCTTGTGCTCACTAATACATATGCATGGGTGCCTATGTTTATTGCTTTGTTTATTCTCATAATAAAAAACAATGATAATGTACAGCAGATACTTCTTGTTATGGGATGTATTGCTTTATGTGTATTCCTGGCTTCTGGTACGTCAAATTTGTTGGTAAAACCATTGGTCGAGCGTGTTAGGCCATGTAATGATCCTCAGTACAAATATCTTGCACAGATAGCAGGTGACATGCATAGTAAGGACTTTAGTTTCTTTTCTTCGCATGCAGCCAATACTATGGCTGTTGCTACTTTCTTCACATTCTTGTCAAGAAGTTTGTTGCTAAGTGTTACATTGTATGCATGGTCTCTAATAAACATGTGGACACGTCTGTATTTAGGACAACATTTCTTGACGGATATTTTGGTGGGTATGATATGGGGAATCGTTTCTGCATGTATTGCGTATGCGGTATTTTACAGTATATATAAAAACATGTCAACAGGAAAGAAATATGTTTCGACGCAATACACAGTAACAGGGTATTCATATCTTGATGTGGATGTGGTTGTGTCGCTGTTTTTCCTGACGTTGTGTTGTTCTACGATTCCCTTAATTGAAATATACCATAATCTTATAAGATTAATACATTGAATAATCCCAAAGACATAAATATAAAAGACTTCAGCTATGAACTGCCGGAGGAGCGCATAGCCAAGTTCCCTCTTGCCAATCGTGACGAGAGTAAATTGTTGGTTTATAACAAGGGCAACATCAGTCATGATGTTTTTAAGAATATAACATGTTATCTACCACAGGGTGCTTTGTTAGTTTATAATAACACGAAGGTTATACAGGCACGCCTTCATTTTAGAAAAGAAACAGGGGCATTGATAGAAGTGTTCTTGCTTGAGCCATATATACCTCATGACTACGAGCTGATATTCCAAACGCAGTCTCAGTGTTCATGGATATGTATGATAGGCAATCTTAAGAAATGGAAAGGTGGTACTCTGAATAAAACAGTAAATGTCAGGGGAAACGATGTTGTTTTGTCTGTAGAATGTGGTCAGCCAGAACAAACAGGTTATGTGTGCACTTTTAAGTGGGACAAGGAAGTCTCTTTTGCTGATATACTTGAATCGGTAGGTGAGTTGCCTATACCTCCTTATCTTAACAGAAAGACGGAGGAAAGCGATAAAACAACATATCAGACTGTATATTCAAAGATTAAAGGAAGCGTAGCAGCTCCAACAGCAGGTTTGCATTTTACGCCAGCAGTGTTGCAAGATGTGGATGCACATGGAATAGAGCGTGAGGAGGTGACGTTGCATGTAGGGGCAGGAACTTTCCGACCTGTTAAGTCCGAAAGAATAGAAGGACATGACATGCATCGTGAATTTTTCAGTGTCAAACGAAGAACCATTGAGAAACTTATAGAGCATGGCGGTAGTGCCGTGGCAGTGGGAACGACCTCTGTAAGAACTCTTGAGAGTTTATATTATATAGGCTGTAAACTTCATAGTAATATGGAACTCACAGAGAACGAATTGTGTGTAGAACAGTGGGAACCATATACTGTAAAGAATGGCATTAGTTCTGTAGAAGCACTTAAGACTATATTGCGTTGGCTTGAGAGAAATAATAAATCCTCAATTAACACATCTACAAGGATAATCATAGTGCCAGGCTATGAGTATCATATTGTTGACAGATTGATTACCAATTTTCATCAGCCTCAATCAACATTGTTATTGCTTGTCTCTGCATTGATAGGTAATGATTGGCGCAGAGTATATGAATATGCCTTGAAGAATGATTTCAGATTCTTATCATATGGAGACTCTTCTATATTAATAAAATAGAAAAAAGATATGAACTACGGATATGTAAAGGTGGCATCGGCTATACCGAGTGTCAAGGTGGGTGATTGTCATTACAATCTTAAGGAAATAGAGCAAATCATCGTACGTGCAGAAGGGCAAGGGGTTGAAATCATCGCTTTTCCAGAACTGTGTATAACAGGATATACATGTCAGGATTTGTTTCGCCAGCAGTTGCTTCTTGATGCGACAGAACAGTCCATTTTGATGTTGATGGATTTTACACGTCAGTTGGATATAATATCAATAGTTGGTGCGCCAATACAGGTGGGAACGTTGCTGCTTAATTGTGCTGTAGTGATACAGAAAGGAGAGATATTGGCAATAATCCCTAAGACATATCTTCCCAATTACAATGAGTTTTATGAGAAACGTTGGTTCGCATCATCGCAAGACCTGCATCCAACTGACATAATCTATGCAGGAAATCATATAAAAGTGTGTTCTACCCCTACAATATTCAGAACATATACAGGTTCCACGTTTGCTGTAGAATTATGTGAGGATGTATGGGCTCCAGAGCCTCCTTCTACGAAGCTCGCATTAGCAGGAGCGGATATAATAATAAATCTATCAGCATCGGATGAATTGATAGGGAAACATGACTATTTACGACAGCTCCTTTCTCAGCAAAGTGCGCGCACTATGTCTGGTTATATATATTCCAGTGCAGGATTTGGAGAAAGCACGCAGGATGTAGTATATGGTGGCAATGCCTTGATATATGAAAATGGGTTGTGTGTTGCGTCAAGCGAACGTTTCTCGTTTGAACCACAAATGGTTGTTACGCAGATAGACTATGAGAAGATGCGTTCAGAACGACGTAACAATACTACATTCGTGAATGCTCAAAGAATAGGTTTGAAGGACAATGAGGTTCGGTTGATAGAATGTCATTCTGTGACCCCGGATGATTTTACACTAATTCGTGAGGTCAATCCCACACCATTTATTCCTAAGACAAATGACATGGAGGCCTCGTGTGAAGAAATATTCAACATACAGGTGGCGGGTTTGGCCAAGCGTATAGTTCACACCAACTGTAAGACAGTAATATTGGGAATCAGTGGAGGTTTGGATTCGACACTGGCATTGTTGGTTTGTGTTAAGACCTTTGATAAATTGAAGATGCCTCGAACTGGTATCGTAGGTGTAACTATGCCAGGATTTGGAACGACAGACCGCACTTATACGAATGCAATAAACCTGATGCGTTCTTTGGGGATTACAATAAAGGAAATATCAATAAAGGATTCTTGTATTCAGCATTTCAAGGATATTGAACATGATATCACCGTACACGATGTTACGTATGAAAACGGTCAGGCTCGAGAACGTACCCAGATATTGATGGATTTGAGTAACAAACTGGGTGGGTTGGTTATTGGCACCGGGGACCTGTCAGAATTGGCACTGGGTTGGGCTACATATAATGGAGACCACATGTCCATGTACGGTGTGAATGTGTCAATACCTAAAACATTGATAAAACACCTGGTACGTTATGTGGCAGAGAGTGGTGTGGATTCAATGTCAAGGAATACTTTGATGGATATTATTGACACACCAATATCTCCTGAACTTATTCCTGCCGATGAAAAAGGTAACATAGCACAAAAGACGGAGGATCTTGTAGGACCGTATGTATTACATGATTTCTTCCTATATTATATGTTGCGTCAAGGATTCGGCCCGTCTAAGATATTCATGTTGGCAAAGCATGCTTTTGCCAACAATTCTGAATACAAATTTGATGAAGAAACAATAAAGAAGTGGCTTAAGGTATTCTTGCGTCGTTTCTTCTCTCAACAATTTAAGCGTTCTTGTTTGCCGGATGGACCGAAGGTAGGTTCTGTGTCATTGTCGCCTCGCGGTGACTGGCGTATGCCGAGTGATGCATCAAGTGCATTATGGTTAAATGATAATTGAAAGATATATGGGTGTTAAAGTTTTTCCATGTGCAAAAATCAATCTTGGGTTGAATGTTGTGTCAAAACGTCCTGATGGATACCATAATCTTGAAACCATTTTCTATCCAGTAGATATTCATGATGAATTAGAAGTGGAGGAAAGTGATGTTGAAGGATGTCGTTTGATAATAAGTGGTGTGCAGGAAATTTGTGAACCGTCGCAGAATCTTGTCGTCAAAGCATACAACATGGTGTGTCAGGATTATGACATACCAGGGGTGAAGGCAACGCTGACAAAACTTCTGCCAATGCAGGCAGGCATGGGTGGTGGATCTTCTGATGCAGCATATATGATTCGTGTGCTTAATGAATTGTTTGATTTGAGGATGACCAAAGATCAGATGTGTAGTTATGCGTCACGGATAGGTGCTGACTGCGCGTTCTTTATAGAACCGACGCCTTCTTATGCAGAGGGAATAGGTGACGAATTGCATCCTATTCAATTGAATACATTAAAAGGAAAGCATCTGGTGTTGGTAAAACCCGATGTTGCTGTATCAACAAAGGAAGCCTATGCAGGAATTACTCCGCAAAAGCCAGCAAAGAACTGTAGAAAAGTGATATGTCAACCGATTGATACATGGAGGGAAGAATTGAGAAATGATTTTGAAGACAGTGTGTTCCAACGGTTGCCTGTGCTTGCTGGTTTGAAGCAGTCTTTGTACGATTATGGTGCATTGTATGCTGCGATGTCAGGCAGTGGTAGTACAATATACGGTATATTTGATGAAGTTCCTTCTGGGATTATTGAGGAATACTCTGATATCTACGTGAAAATTGTTTACATGTAAAACTGTTAAGAAGAATAGAAAATGGCAAACAATAATACAAATACCCGTACTCGTAATACAAAACAACGTCAGGTTGATGCCGCTCTTGGTCACATGCCGCCGCAGGCTATTGAGATAGAGAAAGTTGTACTCGGTTCGTTGATGATTGACAGCGATGCTTTTACCGTTGTCAGTGAAATATTGCATCCTGAGACTTTTTATGATCCACGTCATCAAAAAATATATCGGGCTATCCAGACTCTTAGTATAAAAGAGCAGCCCGTTGACATGCTTACTGTTGAAGAAGAACTCAAGAGGGAAGGCTCTAATGATGATGTAGGTGGCGCTGTTTATCTTGCCGAGTTGACGATGAATGTTTCTTCATCTGTGAACATAGAGTCTCATGCTACGATTCTAAAAGACAAGTATATGGCCCGCCAGTTGATCAGTTACGCATCAGAGGTCGGCACTATGGCGCTTGATGAAGGAAAGGATATCAAGGACGTCATGCAGCATGCGGAGGGTTCCTTGTTCACGTTGTCACAGACGAATTTGAAACAAGATTACACCGAGATAGCTCCTATTGTGTTACAAGCTCGTGAATTGATGCAGAAGGCTGCGGGTAATACAGGAGGAATAACGGGCGTGTCAACAGGATATTATGACTTGGACAAACTGACGTCTGGTTGGCAAGAGTCTGATCTAATTATCATTGCAGGTCGCCCAGCCATGGGTAAGACTTCATTTGCTCTGTCTTTGGCTAAGAACATTGCCATCGACAACCAAGATCCCGTTGCTTTCTTCTCTCTTGAAATGAATAATGTTCAGCTTGTCAATCGCCTTATATCCAATGTTTGTTCTATACCAGGTAATAAGATTCTTAATGGACAGTTGTCTGCAGATGAGTGGTCGCGTTTTGATAGTAACATAGATCGTTTGAAGGAAGCCCCTTTATATGTGGATGACACCCCGGGATTGTCTATATTTGAATTACGTACCAAGGCTCGTCGTCTGGTAAAAGAAAAGGGTGTGAAGCTGATTATGATTGACTATCTTCAGTTAATGAATGCAACGGGAATGAAATATAATTCGCGTCAGGAGGAAGTCTCAATCATCTCACGGTCGTTGAAGGGCTTGGCAAAAGAGTTGAATATTCCTATTATTGCTTTGTCACAGCTCTCTCGTGCTGTCGAGCAAAGACCTGGTGAAGACGGAAAGCGTCCTCAGTTGTCAGATCTGCGTGAATCGGGTGCCATAGAGCAGGATGCTGATATGGTAATATTTGTTCACCGTCCAGAGTATTACAAGATATTTGAGGATAACAACGGCAATAGTCTTAGAGGAATGGCATACATCTGTATAGCAAAGCACCGTAAGGGTGCCGTTGATGATGTGCTGTTGTCGTTTAAGGGAGAGTTTACCAGATTTGCAAATAGAGAAGATAATGACCCGTACTCAAGTAATAACGATGGTGGTACATATCGAAGCAGCGGATTAAATACTGATTCACAGGCAGATGATAATCCATATATAGGTGGCCCTATATCAAATGATGCCCCGCCATTCTGATGATTATCCTAAGATATAGACAATAGCGCAGCATATTACTGCTACAGGAAAAAGTCCTGCGCCATACCATGCGCAAACAATTCCAATGATAAGGGCGGCCAATCCTGACCATGGGGTGGGGGTCGTTTCTATGATTGCAGGAAAGGTCATGACAGCGAGTGTTATGTAAGGAACATAATACAATACACTTCGTAGGAAATTATTTCGAATACTCCCCTTGATTAATGTCATGGGGAGTATTCGTATTATATTAGTTGTCAAGATAGCCAACAATATACATATTATGATGTCACGCTTCTCCATTAGTACCTTCTTTTATTGGTCTTATCCATGCTGCCAGACATGATATGAACACGGTAAGAACTATCGTACGTGTTCCTGAACTCCAACTGTTTATTATTGGGGTTATTGTGCATAATCCACTAAGTGCAGCGCTTATCAGAACTGCATACAAGATGTTCCTGTCTTTTTTCGATGGTGGTATAATGATGGCAATAAACATTCCATATAGTGATATGCTAAGCGCAGTTACCACATTGTCAGGCAAGATGTTTCCCGCTGTTATTCCGATGGCGCACCCTGATGCCCAGAACAGTGTTGAAATTAATGCGGCAGAATAAGTGTAAGAGGGTGGGGTATATCCTTCATGGCCGATTGATATACCAAATACTTCATCGGTTATACAGCAAGCCATTAATATGCGTTTGGCGAATGATACGCCAGGCGCAATCTTTTGTGACAGGGCGGCGCTCATCAGAAGATAACGTAGATTTGTTACAAGACTCATAGCAACGATTTCTACGTAAGTTGCACTTGCTGCAACAAGTGTATATACACCATATTCTCCTGCTGAGGCTCGTGTGAAGAAACTGGATACGAACCCCAGCGAGGCACTTAATCCTGCCTTCTTCGCTATTATTCCGAGTGAGAAGGCTACGGCAAAATAACCTAAAGCTATTGGAAAACCATCGCGAAAGCCACGCAATGCTTCCTGACGTGTGCTCATATTTACAATGCTCCCTTTGTCGATGGCAGTTGGTAGTGGTATATGTCGCGTTTCACCGCCATGCGTATTGAGCGTGCGAATGCTTTGAATATTCCTTCAATCTTGTGATGCTCGTTCTCGCCTTCTGCCTTTATGTTGAGGTTCATCTTCGAGGCATCACTGACACTCTTGAAGAAATGATGGAACATCTCTGTTGGCATTTCCCCAACTTTCTCACGGTGGAACTCAGCATCCCAGATAAGCCATGGGCGGCCGCCGAAGTCGAGTGCCACCTGACACAAACAGTCATCCATAGGCAGGGAGTATCCATAGCGTTCTATGCCGCGCTTGTCACCCAGAGCCTTCAATATACATTCGCCCAGTACTATGCCGGTGTCTTCTATGGAGTGGTGTTCATCTACGTGCAGGTCGCCGTTGCAACGCACATACAGGTCCATCATACCGTGGCGACCTATCTGCTCAAGCATGTGGTCAAAGAATCCCAGTCCGGTCTCTATGTCGCACTTGCCAGTGCCGTCAAGGTTCAGACGGACGGTGATGTCTGTTTCTTTTGTTGTTCGTGTGATTTCTGCTATGCGCTCACCGGCAAACAATATTTCAGCTATCTTTTCCCATGTGATGTCATCTTTGCCGAGAATCAGAGCCTTGCAACCAAGGTTTGCAGCAAGCTGCGCATCAGTCTCCCGATCACCGATAACGTATGAGTTCGCGAGGTCGTATTCTGGGTTGTCGATATATTCCGTCAGCATACCAGTGCCAGGCTTGCGGCATGGGTGGTTGTCCTCAGGGAAATGGCGGTCAATGAGTATGTTGTCAAACTCGATACCCTCGCCTTTCAGTGTCTTGAGTATGAAGTTGTGAACAGGCCAGAATGTCTCCTCTGGAAAAGAATCCGTACCCAGACCATCTTGGTTGCTTACCATGACAAATTCAAAGTCAAGGTTCTTGCGTATGAATCCGAGGTTGCGGAATACTCCCTCCACAAATTCCAGCTTCTCAAAACTGTCAATCTGTTCGTCTGCCGGTTCCTTTATGATTGTACCATCACGGTCTATGAATAGTATTCTTTTCATTGGTTTAATCTGTTTGTTATAAGCCTCATTTGTTATATATTCTGAAGCGTGTTGATTTTGTTTTGCTTTGATTTCGCATCACCATATAGGTAGAGTTGTACGAAATTCAACGGTAAATTGTTGATTAGGAGCACTATTGCCGAAATCAATGCACTGAAAATAAGTGTCAATATCAGTATTGTTGATGATATCTGCACATTTTCGCCATTTAGCAGACTTTCATTGATACTTTCCGTATATGCCTGTGTAAATACAAATTCTGGTAGGCGTAATATCAGTGTTATAACTGCTGTTATGAAGGAAGTGAGTAGCGTCACTCCCATATACTTTAATGTGTATTTGCAGCCAGTCTTGTATGATTTCCACATATCGCGCAGCGTTATCTTTCTGTCTTCTATCAGAAATTCAAAGGCAGAGTATGTCAGTGGTTGGGAAATAGCATACAGTGCTATCAATAGCAACAGCAATATTGGTATGGCTAATACTGCCAGCATGATGCCCTTTAGTCCGCACGCAGAGGCTACGGCCATCAATGCTCCAAACATCAACATGCAAACTAATGTAATCAACACAAACACGGCCACGAATGGCAACATTCGTTTCACCATGCGGTTGGTACGTTTCAGTGTAACCATCCAATTCTTTCCACCACTCAATTGGCTTGCTGGCGGTTCTATGCCCATCATGCGCCTGTTGTAAAGCATTAGTCGTCCGTCGGCATAGAGGTAGCATAGTAGTATAGCCATTAAGATAAGGAATAGAAATACATATCCGAGCATAATGTCTGATATCAGGATAGTTGCACCGGTAGTTACTGCAACGCCCATGCGCAACATATAGATATTAAACAGCAATGATATTACTGATATGAGAATGCAGTATGGCAACATGATACGGCACAATGATTTCAGGTTCTTCGCAAAGAACCCAAAACCATCTTTTAAGCATGCCACGTATGACCTTTCCTTATATACTTTCATGTCTATTTTTTTAGTTCTGCTATAGTCTGCTCAAGTACGGCAATCTTCTCGAGAGAGTCAGCCTCTTTCTTGCGCTCCAATGCAACGACAGCCTCTGGTGCGTTGGCAACGAAACGCTCGTTAGAGAGTTTCTTGCGAACACCGTTGATGAAGCCCTGTAGGTGCTTCAGCTCTGCCTCAGCCTTGGCTATCTCTGCCTCTACGTCGATGAGGTCGCCCAAAGGCACGGCGTACTCGCGTGTTCCTATCATGAATGTGCTTGAGCCGTCGCCCTTCTGCTGCACGTAGTTGATGTCAGAGAGGCCAGCCATCTTCTTGATGATAGGACCGAGTGCCGGACACTGCGTAACAACCTTG
>JAEEHW010000052.1 GCA_016281055.1 Prevotella sp. | reverse complement strand
TTTACGTTGTCGTCATCTGCCAAGGCGTCAAGGTCGTCTATAACCTTCTTGCTCACTATTCCGGCATCGCCCATCATGGCACCTGATGCTTCGTTCTGCACTATGCTGCCTTCGCAGTAATATACGGCAATCCTGTCGCTGGCATTTTTACTGCCGATATATGCAGATGCAGTTCCTTCCGCAGGGTTTACGGGGTAGTTGCACATTTCCTTGCAGCATACCTGCTGTATTATGTCGCTGTCGTCAATCTTCAGCAACTTCTTCATGTATGTCTTTACCTCGTTTGCATACATGGTGCGGTTCACCAGTCCTGCGGCAACCAGAGCCTTGGTGTCTTCCAACATTAATATGCTGTCAGCCATGGCGTTCAGTTTCGTAACGTCTATGGAGGTGCTGTGACTGATGTCATTCGATACCACTCCCCAGATATTGTTGATGTAGCGTGATACTTGTTCACGGTTAGCATCGCTCATCTTGTCTTCTGTGTACTGCTCGGTAGCGCTCTTGTATTTACCTACCTTGACGACAGTCATCTTTATCCCTACTTTCGCCAACAGGTCCTTCAGGTACATTGGCTGTGCGCTTAACCCGTGCAGGTCAATCATTCCCTGCGGGTTAATCCATATCTCGTCAGCTGCGGAGCAGACATAGTATGCGCCTTGCGTATATTCATCGCCATACGCTACCACCGTCTTGCCGTTCTTGCCTTTTACGCCATTACCTTTGTTAGAGCTACCCTTGAAGCGTTCTATTGCTTTTCTTATCTCCTGCAGTGATGCGTAGTCCGCATTCATCACGCCGGCTTCCAGGTACAGGCACTTGATGTTGTCACATTGTGCCGCCTTGTCTATGGCGGTGACGATCTCGTCCACACCCTGCTGTACGGTATTGCTGCCGCCAAGGATGTCGTTGAAGATGTTGTCGTTTACGTGCTCTACTATATCGCCTGAAAGATTCACCACGAGCACGCTGTTGTCCTTGATAGTGACTGTATTGTCGCTACTTCCCGATATAGCGAAACAGAGTATTGCCAATATACAAAAAAACACCGTCACCGTGCCGACTATGACGATACCGGTAATGGTGGCAAGCGTATATTTTAGAAAATCCTTCATTGAATTTCAGCGTGTTTAGACGTAAAGCGTAAAATCGAGTGCAAAAATACAAAAAATATTTCATTGGGCAAAGTTTTTCTTGTCTTATTTTATAATAAGGTGTAAAAAAATATCATAAATGTTCGTGTGTAGAAAAAAAAAACTACCTTTGCATGAGCAAATACTGTATCAATCGCTATATAATTGAAACAAACCAAAACAAACTATGAAGAAAAAACTTACGTCAATCATTATGACGGCTCTGCTTTCCGTTGCCGTTATAAACTGTTATGCGGAAAAGTTTACCTACGACCTGTCTAAGTCACAGCCAGTCTATTCTGACAAAGGAGGATATGGCTACGATCTTACCAATGCGCCTGATGTAAAGAGTATTACTTCGGCAAAGCTGCCTTCAGGCGGTTCTGTGCCTCCTTTCTATTTCTCAGTAAAGGTGCCAGATGGTAACTATCGCGTGACGGTTGTCTTGGGTAGTAAGAAGCGTGGCGCTGATACCTATGTGCGTGCAGAGAACCGACGCCTTATGGTGGAGAACTGCAAGACTAAAAAAGGTGAGTTGCGCACGGTGTCGTTCCTTGTCAATAAGCGCACGCCGGAGATTTGTCAGAATAATCAGATTACTCAGAATTCTCAGAATATTCCGAGTACTCCGAAAACTCCGACCCCTCAAGTGAAGATTAAGCCCGGCGAAGTGGGCTCGCTCACATGGGACGACAAACTGACACTTGAATTTAATGGTACTGCACCATGTGTGCAGAGTATCACGATAGAACCTGACACCACAGCCGTTACCCTGTATCTCTGTGGCAATAGTACGGTGGTTGATCAAGGCAAGGAACCATGGGCGTCATGGGGACAGATGTTCCCGCGCTGGTTTAACGACAAGGTCTGCGTGGCAAACTACGGCGAGAGCGGACTGACGGCAGCTTCTTTCCTTGCACAGTTGCGCCTCGACAAGATTCTCAGTGAGATAAAGCCGGGTGACTATGTGTTCTGTGAGTTCGGTCATAATGACGAGAAGGAGAAAGGTCCTGGCCGCGGAGCGTGGTATCACTATTCCGTAGGTCTTAAGACCTTCATTGACCGTGTGCGCGAGAAGGGTGGCAACATCATCTTCTGCACGCCTACAGTCCGCCGCTTCTTTGAGAACAACGGCACCATACGCAATACTCATGGTGATTTCCCTGCAGCCATGAAAGCAGTGGCTGAGCGTGAGAACGTGCCATGCATAGACCTGAATGCCTCTACCAAGGTACTCTTTGAGACAATGGGAGAGGAGGGTAGCAAGCAGTTGCTCGTACACTACAAGAAAGGCAGCTTTGCTTGGCAGGATAGGGAATTCGCAGACAATACGCATTTCAATCCTTTCGGTGCTTATGAAGTTTCCAAACTCATCGTCATGGGACTCAAGCAAATCAACAGTCCGCTTGTTCAGTATCTCACGAAAGACTGGCAGGATTTCTCTCCGTCATCACCTGATAGCCCCGCTGCTTTCCTGTGGCCTCAGTCTATCTTCCATGATGCCACGAAGCCTGATGGCAACTGATCATGCCCCAAAGAAAACAGGCGTATCAGAAAAAGCTTCCTTGTAGGCGATGATACCATCATCGCCCATCTTGCAGACCAGGAAAAAGCTTTCTTGTAAGCGATGATATCATCATCGCCCATTAGATGAAATAAACTAACTAAAAAAAGAATATGACAAAATCAAAACAAATCTTCATGCTGCTGCTACTGCTGCTACTCTCGGTGACGGTATCAGCGCAGCGTGTCATTGACAACCTCGACCGTGGCGTCGTTGCTGTCAAGACCACTGGTGGCGTCTTCGTCAGCTGGCGTATTCAGTCTGATGAGTACTACGATGTCACCTACAACCTTTACCGCGACGGTTCGCTTGTAGCGGAGAACCTCAAGACATCTAACTATACAGATGCCTCAGGCTCGACCTCAAGCAAATATACTGTTGCGGCAGTCGTCAACGGTGTAGTTCAGGGGCAGAGCCAGCCTGTCGCTGTATGGGCCCAGGATTACATGGAAATCACTCCTCAGCATCCTTCTGAGTTGAAGGCAACATACGTTCCTAACGATGCTTGTGCAGCCGATGTTGACGGCGACGGCGAGGTGGAACTGCTCATGAAGTACAACAACTCTCAGGAGATGTCAAACTATTTCCCCGTTAATGGCTGGTTTAATGAGCATACTCTGTTTGAGGTGACGAAGCTTGATGGCTCTGTGCTTTGGTGGGTCAACTGCGGACCAAACATGGGTGACTTCCAGAATAATGAGCAGAACATCGTAGGCTATGACTGGGATCAGGATGGCAGTGCAGAGGTACTCATGCGTCTTGAGGAAGGTTCAAGCATACACATGTCTGACGGTTCGGTTTACACTATCGGTGCCGATGGTCAGAATGGCACGTCATGGACAAACTATCGTAGTCAGGGATGGGTTTCTGCAGCAGGCGCTACTGCTGCAGTTGAGACAGGCGTTTCTTCTACGGCAACGGTAAGTTGTTCTGCTGATTGGGTGACCTTGAGTAATGTTGATGGCGTGGTTTACGCTACAGCAACAAAGAATGGAGAACCTGATGTCAATGGTTCCGGACGTAGCACTACAATTATTATCGTTGACAATGGCGTGACTAAGAGATTCGGTTTTGGTCAGAATTATTACAGAGACGGAAAGGAAGTCTCAAGTCAGTACTTTACCCACTATGGTAAGGAATTCCTCGTGTATTGTAACGGTAAGACAGGACAGATATATGATATCATAGACTTCCCTTGTGCACGCTTTGAGTCTGGCGAAACAGACCTCAATGCTGCATGGGGTGACGGCTATGGACACCGTTCAAGCAAGTTCTTCTACGGCGCACCTTACCTCGACGGACGTAACCCAAGCATTTTCATCGGACGTGGTATCTATACCCGTCATAAGTTCGTTGCCCTTGATGTTGACAAGAATACCCACAAGCTTTCTGAGCGTTGGCGTTGGATGAACAATCAGAAAGGCTCTCCATGGTACGGACAGGGCTATCATAACTATGCTGTTGCCGATGTTGACTGGGACGGTCGTGACGAAATCGTGTTCGGTGGTCTCGTAATCGATGATAATGGTAAGGGTCTCTCTACCGCAGGATTCGGTCATGGTGATGCCCAGCATCACAGTGACTTCAACCCTTATATCCACGGACACGAGGGATGGTTCTGTAACGAGGATGCACCAAGCAACCACTATCGTGACCTTACTACGGCAAAGCTGTATTATCGTCTTGAAGGAGGTAAGGATGATGGACGTGCCATAGCTGGTAACTTCTGTAATACTGTGCCAGGAGCATTCGCATCGTCAGCAAATGATTATGCTACCCCAATCAGTCTCGTAACCAATGAACATGTAGCCGGTTACAGTACCAATGGTATGGCGCAGAACTTCAACTGCTACTGGGATGGTGACCTCTGCGAGGAAACATATAATGCTGACGGAACCAACTATGATGACAAGCCAGGCGCTATCTATAAATATAATCAAGGTAAGATAAAGACGTTCGAGGGTTCGTTGGCAAACAACTGGACTAAGGCTACTCCTTGCTTCATGGGCGACATCCTCGGTGACTGGCGTCATGAGTTCGTAATGCGTACCGCTGACAACAAGATACGCATCTACACCACGACCATCGAGACCCCATGGCGCATTTACTCTATGTGGTATGACCACCAGCAGCGTAACGCTATGGTATGGCAGATGTGTGGATACAACCAGCCACCTCATACCTCTTACTTCCTCGGTGAGATGGAAGGCATCACTGCCGCTCCGCCAGCACTTACTATGAAAGGTCGTACGGAGATTGCCAATGGCGGAACCATCAGCAACGACGGTGCTTCTGTCATCACTTGCGAGACTAACGATATGACCGTCAATGTTGCCGACGGTGCTACACCTTATATATATATAGACAACACTCCGTCATTGGTGTCTGGTTCTGCTCCGTCAGAAGCTACTGCTAAGGAGTATCCTATCACATACACTTACTACACCCACACTCTTACCGGTGGAGCCTTCGCAGGTGACATGCGCCTTGTGAAGCAGGGTGACGGTGCGCTGACTCTCCCTGACGTAGTGCAGACATATACTGGCCAGACTGATGTGTGGGCTGGTACGCTTAACTTCAACGGTACCTTGCAGAACTCACGCCTATGGCTCAACCGCTTTGCAGAGCTCAACTCTGACAATGGTACTTTCGCTAAGGGCATACAGGCAGAATATGCTGCCATTATCCGCCCTGGTGGTAAGGAGGCTAAGGCTTCTACCATAACCACTGACTCGCTTATCCTTGATTTCGGCTCTGTTGTTGAACTCGATATCTACAGCAACGGATTAAAGGCAGACTCTATCAAGGCAAACGTGCTGAAGATAGAGAAAAAGGACTGGACCAATGGCCCACAGTACCTCGCACCTGTATTCCGCATCAATGCACACCCGGCGGCAGGAGCGGCTGCTATCGCCGACGGCGTGTATTGCCTTGGTACAATAGGTGAAGTCAAGGGTAACCTTGGTGACATCATTATCGAGAATCTTCCAAATCAGAAGGCAGTCCTCTCACTTGAGGAAGGTAAGCTCATGCTCGCTGTGACCAATTATGTTGGTGAGCCTGTTACATGGAAGGGCGACAAGGGAACGGCCTGGAATCTTGATGAGACAGCAAACTTCGTTAAGACAGAGACTGGTGAAGAGGCGGTTTTCTATACAGGTTCAGATGTGACGTTCAATGATAATGCCACAAACTACAATGTTGAGATAAAAGGCAACGTGTCACCTGCGTCTGTCACATTCCTTAACAAAAAGCAGTACACTGTTTCTGGCGATAAGATTATTGGTACGCCAGATTTGCTGAAAGACAGCGTCGGCGTGGTATATCTTAATAATGTCAACGACATGGGTAACACTACCATCAGCGGTGGTACCCTCTGTGTAGCAAGTCTTGCAAACTCTACAGGTACGGAGATGGGTTCACTTGGTACTATCGACAAGACCATCACGCTTACAGGAGGTGGCGCTCTTTCTCCAACAGCCTCATTCACGAGTGAGCAGAAAATCATCTGCTATAAAGACAATGGCGTGATTGATGTTCCGACAGGTGTGACCTTTACGCAGGCGGCAAATATTGCTACCTCACAGAGCGGTACCCTCACTAAGGCTGGTGCTGGTACGCTGACCTTGACAGGTAGTCTTACGGCCAACGGTATAACTGTGAAGAATGGCACATTTGTAAATAATGGCGCTGAAAATAATAAGTTGATTACAATGCAGGGCACATCGTATATATCTGGTGATGGAACACGTATCTCACCGGTGAAGGTTGATGAAGGTGCAAAGGCTACATGGACACTCACCAATACATACTATGTAGATTATACTGGTAAGATATCCGGTTCAGGATCATTGACAATCGTTCCTACCAATACTGTTAGTCGTGTGCGCATGAGTAACAATTTTACCGCATTTACGGGCGTGTTGAATTATTCCCATTCAGGAATTGTGATGCCTTTGAATACATCGAATGGATTACCTAGTGGCACACTCAATTTAGCAAACAGTGCTATGGTTGGTAACACTGCTAAGACGTTCACCATAGGTAAACTTACTGGTAAAGGAGTGTTGTTGCAACCTACTGTGACGTTTATAAACAGTAGTTCTGTTAGTGGTAGTAATACATGGCGTGTGGGCAACAGTTCGGAAGCGTTGGGCGACTTCCAGTTTGATGGCTATCTTAAGGATGAGGGAGGAAGTAATAAGTCGAACTTTGAGAAGATAGGTACATGCACCATGACAGCTGCTACTGCATGGCAAAACTCTGGTACGGTCAAGATTTCTGCAGGAGAGTTGCATTGTAATGGAGGAGTGACGCTTGGAACAGGATCTTTGACGGTAGCAGAGGGGGCTGTTTTGTCAGGATTTAGTGCAACTACGCCAACCAACGCAAAGAAAAAAACAATGACAAATAGTTCTTATACGATAAATGGTACATTGTGGCCAATGAACACTGCATCTTCTGTGAAAGGTGCTTATTGGTCTTTCGGTGGAAAAACTATTGATTTTACGTCAACAGGTATCCTTAAAGTGGGATTGGCCTCATGTGCAGGTGCCACAACGGCTAATAACACATGTGTTTATGGAGATGGTGCTTCGACAACTGTAAATTTTGCTGAAGGTGCGACGGTAGAGGCGTATATAACAACTTATTCTCCAAATTTCACTTCAGAGGAGGTTGCTGATTCTTTTAAGGTCCTGTTCAATGTTCCCAACATCAATGTTGCAGGAAAAATCAAATATATCCTTCCAACGCTTCCAAGGCATTACTATTGGAAGAACAGATGGGACAACACTCTCTTCGCAAAGACAGGATGTCTCTATGTGGGATATATAGAACTTATTGGTGATGCCAATCGTGATGGTGAAGTTACTATGGCAGATGCAAATGCCGTTGTCAATTGCTTCCTTGGAGGCGATACCGAGAACATAAGTTTGCCACATGCTGACGTGAATGGCGATGGAAACATCACGATGGCAGATGCAAATGCTATAGTAAACATATTCCTCGGACAAGATGGAAAGGAATAGAAAATTGAGGCAGAAAAGTGAGAAAATTAAATTTTATTGTTGATAATATGGAAAAAAACAAAAAAAAATTTTGTCATTTCAAATCTTTTGATTAACTTTGCCAAATAAAAGTGTGAAGTAGATTTGCATTTTTGCGGTAATAAGCCAGTAAATATATGAATAATAAATAAATAATCAAAAATAAATATTATTAACTAACAACAAAACAATCATGAAAAAACGATTACTTTTTTTGTCTGCTGTGGCATTGACTGCTCTCTCATGCTTCGCTTTTGGGGCTGAGGAGAAGGTTTATACACCACAGGGACGCTTTCAAATTATTGATGAGACAAATATCTGCACAAATGGAACGTTTGCAGAGAATACCGAAGGCTGGGCAACGTTCGATGGAGAGACAGATATATCTAACTTTATGACAGTCAATAGTGCTGGTGATAATGGGTTGGAAGTGAATTCTCTTGTAAGTAAAGGCGGAAATTCAACCTATGGTATGTATTATAAATGGACACCAGAAAACGTAAATGGTTGTTATGTGGTAAGTTTTAAGATTAAGGCTGCTTCTGCTACTATTCCTGCTACGACAACACATACATATTATGTGCAAGGTGATTCTGTTGTTGAGCATAACAGTATAAAAGCTGGCGCAGTGTTTGGACGTCCTTACGTTAATCTCTTCGGTAGTACGGGCGATACTGTTACGTCTGTAAGCGATTTCGTTTCTGCTGGTGCTCCGCTGATGCTTTCTGATGAGTGGCAGACGGTATCTTATTCTATTGTAGGCGATGGAACAGAGCGTACTTGGTATCTTTTGTTCTCATGTCTTACATCTGGCATAGAAATTGCTGATGTCCAGATACAAGAGGCTGTACAGGGATATGATGATCGCGTCGTAGGAAAGGTTCTTGATATGGCAAAGTCTATTAGGGACTGCTATGATTGGAGTTCGGATTTCTCTAAATTTACGTCTGACGACAAGAATCTCTCAGAGGATTTTGCCGGTTTGTGTGAAAATATTGATATTGTAGAGGGAACTTCTTTTGATGACGGCGTGGATGCTGGTGAGAGCGTGACTGAACTTAAAGAAGTGCTTGATGAATTCATTGGAAAATATTTTGAGGACTATTTCGTGAATTGTTCTGCACATACCAATTGGCCAAAAGACCCAACGAAGGTGCGTGGTACAATGACATGGGGTGATTGGGTGGCTACAAGTGACCCTGGCCGTGGTATTGGACATTACTGGAATGAAAAACCAGAACAGTTGCCAACATTGGTGTTTGGTAACTATGGATATGGCTCGGCTCTTGGTACACAGACTATGACTATGACTAAAGTTCTCTCTCCGGGTGTGTATGTATGGGCGCTGGACGGAATGCGTTTCAGTCAGTACACTAGCTGGACAGCCAATCAGGGCCTGAAGATTGGACAGTTGCAGCTGTTCTTTGACAATGACACAACGGAGGCCGTTCTTCTTAATACAACAAATTATGACAAGGGAACCTACGTTGTCTTCAAACTTGATGAAGAGAAAGAGGTTAATTTGGGCGCTATAATGTCAAATATAGATCCTGGATATGATGCTGTTACAGCGGGTGGCTCTTTTGAGGTTATTAATCCTATTCTCGCTGTCAAACTTTCTGGAGAATTCAAAGCAGATCAGATTCTCTATTGGACAAAGATTGCTGAACAGGTGAAGACCGGGCGCTCTAATGTGGAAACAGCAAAGGGATATATTGCAGGTGACTATTTCTGGGGTAAGAACGAGCTTCAAGCATGCCTTGATACAATAGAACCTAATGTGGTGAAATATGAGGCTCTTGATTCCGTTGAAACAATAAGAAATACCTATGTGGAAGGAATATCAAAAACTGCAACGGATCCAGCATCTGGCGTGATATTCGAAGTTTATACGAATGCCGTTAAGGATATTCTTGCAGCAAATAGAAAATTCGTGGCTGTGAATGATACTTTGACATCTCTTGCTACAGCTATTGAAAATGCGAAACTGCTGAGAAAACAGCGTTTGTATGATGCTGCCACAGGTAAGACAGAGTTTGATAATGCTATATCTACAGCAGAGGGAACTCTTGCGGATTTGAAGGCTACTGATTACAGCGAGGAGAATGCTGATGCGGTAGTAGCTGCTATAAAACTTCTCAATGAGGCTTGTGATGCATATAAGGCAACTCTTCCTGAGGAGGCAGTCGCAGTGATTGCTGACATAGATTTCTCTGATAACAATGTTGTTAAGGATGAAGCAACTGAAGAGGTTACTATCAATGGTGCGAAGAACTCAATGGCTGTATCTCCATATTCAGACTTCTCAGGAGATGTAAGTGCGTTCGAACTTGGATTCGGAGCAGCAGAGCCAAAGGATTCTGTTGGCATTCTTCGCATAGGTAATGGTTCAGGTGTTGTCAGCATCGCAGAGGATGAACAAGTTACTGGTACGAATATCTTCCATGCTTCGTTCGACTTCTATTTCGCACGACTTACAGGCACGAATAGCCCGAATCCTACTCATGCAGAAAAGATTGCAGCTGCTGTTGGATTCGACTTCCTTGATGCAAATGAAGAGAGAGTGGCTGGATTTAACTATTCTCCTTATTGGGTAGAGGTGGATTATGATGACTTCGGAATTGACGTAGCTTCAAGTTACCTGCCTTCTATAGGTTCTTCTGGCAATGATAATGCTAAGATTGCAGAAAGCGGCAACAAGACTCATTTCGATATTGTTATAGACTACGGAAAGGGAAAAATGTATATGACTACAGTGTCTGCTTCTAAGACACAGACATCGTCTGAGGTAGCAATACCTAACGATAGCCCTATTGCTAAGTTCCAGATTAAGTCTAATCATACCAATACTGGACGTCGTTGTTGGTTTGACAACCTCAAGATTGAGAAGATCACTGCAGGTCCAGTTGTTTCCCTCGCTGGTGATGTAAACGGTGACAATAAGATTACTATGGCTGACGCCAACGCTGTAGTGAACTACTACCTCGCTATCGATAAGGATTCTAATTTCCCTGTTGAGGTTGCTGATGTGAACGGTGATGGTTTGATTACAATGGCTGACGCCAATGCTATCGTTAACATGTTCCTTGCAGGCGAGTAATAATAGTATAATATCTTAGTGACAGCCTGACCAAAGATCAGGTTGCCACTAAGAAAATAGAAAACAATAATATTAACAATTTATAAAACTAAAAAAGCTATGAAAAAAATCTTTACTTTAATTTCAATGATGGTTCTTGCACTCAGTGCAAGTGCAGAGACTTATACTGATGCGGAGATTGATAATGTTTCGCAAGGTATCTATTGTGGAACAGTCGAAGCTGTAGCAGGTCAGAAAAATGCTATTAAGGTTAAATTGAGAAATAACCTTTTGATTCAGTCAATAGGTTTGAA
>JAEEHW010000051.1 GCA_016281055.1 Prevotella sp. | reverse complement strand
TTTGTTCATTGCCACATGTATCTTTCCAAAAGGAGTCGGAACATCACCTTCCATCCACTGTAAGTCTCCCAGGTCAGGTTTCACAATATACTCCTCATAGCCAGGTTTGGTAGGTTGTACTCCTAAGTAATACTTGCCGATTAGGTAAACAGGACTGGCTCCCCAGGCATGACAGAGGCTCTTACCGTAAGGCCTTCCATACATAGCAAGATGTTGAGCTCCCTTCTCTTCGGGGTTATATTTTTCCCAGAACGAGGTAGCTCCTTCGCGGAGCATACCGCCCCAGTAGTCACGAATCTCCTGTAGCACCTGTGTCTGCAAACCGTCCATGCATAGCGTTTCCAGTTCGTAGAAGCGCATATAGGGGGTGGTGATAGGATCTATGTCAGGATTGAGCATGACACTCTGCATAATCTCTTTCCGCTGTTCCTCATGTGCCAGTCCATAAAGGATTGCGAACATATTTGGGAACTTCGTGATCTGTTTGTTCATCTGTCCTTCCTCTATGGCATGGTAGTATGCCTTCTTATCATCGTTCCAGAAAGTCTGTTTAATCCTGTTGCGAAGTGCCTCTGACTTCTCGCGATAGTCTGTTTTGTTGATTCCTAAGAGCTTGGCACATTCTCCCATCGTCTCCATCGCTTTCATGAGTAGAATCTGTTCAAAACATAGAGTACCGCGTTTGTGCATGGGGAAATCGACCCAGTCAACAAATATCCAATCGTCAGGTTGTCCCTCAGCCATTCCATCGCTGTTCAGACGTCCTTCAACATACTCCATCAACGTAACCATACGTGGCCACATCTCCCGGACAAAATCTTTGTCGGCAGTATACAGGTAGTAGTCATAGATGGATTTAAACCAATAGAACGTGTAATCCATGATGGTATTGACATGTGCTGTAACAGGGTCTTTTCCACGTAATTGGCGGATGGTACGCTTAACACATTCTGTGTCGAAGCGAAGATAGTAATTCATTAGATATGACTGAATGGCGTCACCGCTCCATGTCCAGCGGTCGCGCTTGATGCCATCCATAAAGAACTCACGAGTCGTGAGATCCATGGTATAGGCAGCGACATTCCAGATGTGGTTTATTTCTTCATCGGAACAGCGGAACGCACCGGTTCTGTCCATGTTGATGGGGGCAAATTCATAGTCCATTAGAACTTCATCGAAAGTAGTGCCTTCTTCTGCTTCAATATAGACGAAACGGAAAGCTTTAGATGTCGCAATAATGTCGCGACATATCGGACTTGAGAGTACATCGAGTGTTTCGCAGTATTCTTTGTCAAGAGCTTCCTCACGGCTTTCACCATAATATATATGAATGAGACCTTGGAGGTTTTTGATTTTCAGGAAACCAAATGTTTCCTGTCCGAAGTCATAGAGAGTGGCGTTAGTCGCTATGTTATATTGATATACTGGGCGTTGTTCACTACGTTCCAAGCGGTATTGCGAGGGAGGCGTTTCGATGTTATTGAAATTCCAAGAGGCAGCTGGCACATAGATGCCTGAACCGTGAGCTGCTCCGTTTTCATCAATCCATATTTTATCCTCATAAGTGGCAAGCCAGGTGGAGTCCGTACAAATGGTGGCACCTTCGATGAAGAGGGCTGGTGGCGTTGCTTGATTCCATACCTTGATATTCAGTTTGTGTTTACCTGCTGGTACTACAAATGACTTGGGTTGCCCAAACTGCAGTTTTCCGTCAAGGGCGAGGTTGAATTGCCCTTCACAGGCAATGGTAATCGTTTCCTCATGTTCGAGATTAAACTCGCGTGAAAACTCTACCGTTACATAGTGTGAATCCTGTTTCCAGAATGGTGGAAACATTGCTCCACGTTCCGTACGACGGTTATTGAAGATATTTCCAAGCCATATCTCGAAATCGCCGGGATACCAAATCCAAGTTGACTTTTGACTATTTGCTGATACCTGAATTGCGTTTGATGTTTTCATTTTATTGATACCAGCATTTTGTTTGATGTCTTCATTTACTTGCGGTCCGTTATTCTCCCAGATATTACAGGGACCGTTAGCATTCTGTAGAAATTTCTCCTCAGGCGTCCAGTTATTACGTATGGTAATGTTGGAAGACCCTTCGTCTGTATAGAGGTAGAACCAATGATTTGGATCGTGTACATAACTCGGTTTAGCAATGTCGCGTACTACATTTTCAGAGATGACTGTACCTGGTTGATTACCGAGGGTATATATGCCTGCGCAGTCATACATGTGTTGGGCATAGTTGTAGATTAGGTTTGCATGTACCTTATTGTTTTTCATGCAGATGAGATCGCGGTTCCATCCCCAACCCAATGAGATACCCGTATAACTGACATCATGGATGGTGTTGTGCTCAATGGTGATGCCGCTGACATAACCAGCGGCTATCGCTACACATCCCCAGTCTTCATTAGTAACATTATAGAACTCCGACTGCTCAACGGCCTGTCCACTACATATTTCCCGGAAGTCCGTAGGGTGGTAGGGAAGATGGGTCTCCAATCCATTGGGTGAGAAAGAACCGCATACGTAGCCATTCATGGCAATGTCAGTAAAAATGCATTTAGTTGTAGAACCGCGGCGACAAGCTATGACATAATCCAAGCCAGAGCC
>JAEEHW010000005.1 GCA_016281055.1 Prevotella sp. | reverse complement strand
CAAGTTTAGTAAAAACTTCTACGATGACGCAATCACTCAAGGCAAATGGTGGAGCCGTCTGTATTTCAAACTGCTCTGGGGCGGCGTAGATGACAATGATATAGCTCGCAGGGTCTTGGCATGGATTCCTGATGATTTCACAGGAAATTTGCTCGATGTACCTGTAGGCACAGCCGTCTTTACCGCTGCTAAATACAAACAGATGACGAAGGCAGACATCACTTGCCTGGATTATAGTACGGATATGTTGGAAAGGGCTGAGCAGAGGTTGCAGGATGCAGGTATTACAAATGTAAAAACCATGCAGGGCGATGTAGGAGCATTGCCTTTCGAGAACGATGCATTCGACTTCGTACTATGTATGAACGGCCTGCATGTTTTTCCTGACAAGGAGAAGGCCTATGCGGAGATTCTTCGCACATTGAAACCTGGCGGAGAGTTACTGGCTTGTTTCTACATTGCCGGAGAACAGAAGGTTGCCGACTGGTTAGCCAAGACAGTGATGACCCGTATGGGATGGTTTACGCCACCATTCGACACAGCAGCCGACGTACGTCGTCGCCTGCAGCCTTATTACAACATCATCGACTTTCACATAGAAGGAGCCATGCTATATTTCAGAGCACGGAAAAAATAACCGCAAGTAAAAGCCCCGACCTGCAAATTGCAAGCCGGGGCTTTTTATCTATATCTTCTTCACATATCATACATACTTCTGCCTTACTGCCTTGGGAAGCTTAGACGCCACGAGGGTGTATGACTCCTTTATCAGGTCATATACGAGGCTGTCGTCCATAAGTTCGTAATAAACGTCGCTCCAGTGTTTCTTGTTCCAATGCCAAGCCGGGGTTATTGTAGAATAGCGCTCGCGCAGTTCCTCATTACGCTCCGGCGTCAGTTTCAGGGCGAATCGCGGGGCAGAGTCCTTCATGTCATGCTCACCTCCCCCCAGCCACAGGCATACGAATATCTTGCCCTCCAGACGGAAGGTGATGATGTCGTCGCCAAACGGCTGGTCTTCAGTCACGCCGTACAGTGACAGCGCATAGTCTCTTATCTGCTCAATGTTCATGGTCGTTTCAACGTTATATTAACTGCAATGCAAAGGTACATCTTTTTCCTGAAACCGCCAAAATAAAAGAACAATCTTGCCATAATTTGCATATAACAAAAAAAATGTTTAACTTTGCAGAAATACAGAGGTAATGCATAATTCATAATTCATAATGCATAATTCACAATGCACAATGCATAATTCACAATGCACAATGCATAATTCTTAATTCTTAACTCATAACTCTTAACTCTTAATTCATAACTCTTAACTCATAACTCCCCATAACATGAGAACGATATTGACGAGAACATTTTGCCTTGCTGCGCTTGTGCTTTGCACTATGACCGCTATGGCAGAGGAAAACTATGTTGGCAACAGCGACATCAACGCACAATGGCGCAAACGCGAGATTAAGGTAAAGGGAGGTAGCAAGGCTCCGAGCATCATGACCCTGCTGAAGGCTTTTCAAGGAGCCATGCCGACATGGAGCGTGGGCAAGGTCATCAAACACGGCACACAGACACCCGACGGCGAACAGTATCAGGATGCCGAAGAATGGAGTGTGTTGGTGGACCGCAAACAGGGATATGCCGACCTTTCATCTGATACCGACTGCGACCAGGTGCAGGCGTGCCTATGGAGGAAGAAAGACGGACACCGCTTCTTTGCCGTAAGCCTGTATGAGCAACATACCATGCCGCAGAATGTGCTGTGCTGGTATGACTACAATCCTGACACAGAGACGCTGACACCAGAGGAAAGTCCGGTAGATGCCTTCCTCGATGTGCAGACAGAAGAGTATCGCAAGCGCGCCATAGCTGGAGGAGAACTGTCATGGTCACTGCCACGGAAGGGTACTGATTTCTTGCTCTATGAGTATATCGGCTCGATGCCAACAATAACCCATGTACATAAATGGAATGGAATGATGCTGTTGCGCTCGCAGATAAACATAGAAGACTTTACGTTCAAGTGGTTCGGAAACAGTATGCCGGCGAAGGCATCAGAACAAGGTTTCAATAGCTACACCATATTAAACCTGAACACTGACGGTACACCTGTGCTGGTGCTTAGAAAGACTGACGAGGGCACTTACGGATATGGCAACAGATACTGCATATTCTCCACGTTCAAGGGTGACAACACAGTGGTGGCGGCAAACAACGACTTGTATGGCATTGACGCACTCTTTCACCCGAAGCCTGTAGCGGGAAAGCCGTGGAAGCAGACGGATGTGGTGGCACTGACGCACGATGCCCTTGGCAACAAGATCTATGCTGTGCTGACCGAAGGACTGGTGAGCTATTACGTTATGCAGTCAGCCGATGACAAGACCGGAAAATTCTGCCGCGTGATTGGCTATGGGGCGAAAGAAGAAACCGCAGACATCATAACGTCCGTGCCTGCCTCGCCAATAGCTATTGACACACGTTGGTTCCCATGCACAATAACAAACAGCACGGAAGAATAATTCTTCCGTGCTGTCTGCATATATTATGTATAAGTAGGTTCTTTATCTTACTCTATGTTCATGATTATTTCATGAACTCCTTAATCTCCTTGTCTGAAGGAGAATTGAGCAGACGACCAGGCGCCCAGTTCAGTTCTGGGTAGGCGGCGCGGAAATTCTTCTCTGCACCCGTGATGTCGTTGCCGCCTGATGTGGCGAAGAATATCACTGTCTTGCCCTTAAGGTCATGGCTCTCAATAAAGGTGTTGATGATCGTAGGTGCGGTGTTCCACCATATAGGGAAACCGATATAGACTACGTCGTACTGCGAGATATTGCCGCACTTCTGTTTCAGGGCAGGACGCGAACTCTTGTCTTTCATCTCAACCGATGAACGGCTCTGTTTGTTGCGCCAATCCAGGTCAGCGTCGGTATATTTCTGTGCAGGCTCTATCTCAAACAAGTCTGCGCCGCCGGCTTTCGCCATCTTTTCCGCCACCGCTTTCGTGGTGCCCGTAGCCGAGAAGTAAGTGACTAAGGTCTTGCTATTCTTGACCTCATTCTGTTTCTGTGCCTGTGCGCAGCTGGCGAGTCCCAGCACGCATAATAGTGTGAACAATACTTTTTTCATAATATTTATATTTTTATGCAAATATAATGTTTTATTATTAAAAATACTTCATAAAATATTATTTACGAGACAACCATCCATGAGCTTGTAATACACGTTGCTATAGTTTCTTATTTCTGGCGAGTATAGCGAAATGATGTTCCTTTATGAATCGATGGCCATGTTGATTTTGTAAAACAGACTTTTGCGGTGTCGTTATGCAGAGTGATGAGTCCTTCTATTGGATTATTTTGGGTGTCGGTTGCTGTGAAAAGCATACCGTCATCATGCATTTCGCCTACGCCCTCAACGAGAGTGGTTAGATGGGAAATACCTACCTGAATGTCATAATGGCCAGTAGTGCGATTGAACGTAATGTGTAGATTCTGCTCGTTATTGTCCTCATCAAGGTAATATCCCTCGTAATTCCAACCTCTGAGGACCTTGATTTTGTCAATCATGAATCTCGGAGTGTTGTCTGTGAGAAGTTCTACTGCAAGCGTTGGCATATCATCGTATGTCAAAACGTTGCTGCCTGGGAATTTCAAACCTGGTGTTACGAGTAATATCGGAAAGCCGTCGCTTATCAGATATCGCATTTGCTCGCCTATCCAAATAAGAGAGTCTGCGTCATAGTTATCCTCGTATTTTACATTGTTTGTATGTGTGTAAAGCTTGTTATTCTTGTAATAAAGCGTAATTTGATTGCCGTTTATGCTGTAACTTACTTGCTTGCATAATGCCTGCTGTACCTCGTATGGGTCAATGCTGTAAGCCAAATAATATATTGTATCATCGCGACATCCAAAAGTATAATAACGCTCAGTTAAAACGCCTGTCCCCTCTATAGCTCCGCAGGTTAGATCTATACTACCTCCTATGACTTCATATTCAGCTAAAGGGTTCCGGCCATGGCGTATGTCGGGGAAATAGGTTTTCCTCTCCTTGTCCTGTATGATTATGCCATAGCCATCTGACGACACGTCTGGGCCGCAGCGCAAAAGACTCCATACGCTGATGTCATTCGGTTCATCATACATGATACGTTCAAAACAGTCCATACTGCATTTATTGATGGCAGTGTGTACCTTCTGTGGCGCAGTGTCTGCAGGTAGTGGCGAATCTAACGTAGCAATCACTGGGTATGTTTTGTTGTCAGGTTGGGATTGACATGCTGCCATAACCATACATAATACTACGGAGACGGAAAGCAGAAGTGTTGTTGTTATATTCTTCATGTGGTGAGGTAGTTAATCAAAGATAATAATTGCCTTTTGTGTTTTTTGTAAATATACATTACAAGCCTTCTACAAGGAATTTCCTCAAGTGCAGGTGAGTGATTCCATTGTCATCGTTGCGACTTACAAGCGGAGTCATTGATATTACGTATTTTGGGTAGTTATCATTAATCTTGCGTAGATTCCCAAATTCGCGCTCTCGCGTCTGCTCGTCGGCTACTATGTAAGATACCTGTATATAGATTCGCTCGCCACTTGGCTTACTGCATACGAAATCTATCTCTCCTGCCTGTAGCAAACCTACATAGACGGTGTATCCAGAACGTATCAGGTGTTGATACACTATGTTCTCGATTATTTTCTCTATATCCGCGTCACGTCTCCCACCTACTATGGCGTTTCTTATTCCGTGGTCTTCAAAGTAATATTTCTCATTGCTCTCGAAGATACGCTTACCATGAATGTCATAACGGTTTACCTGATGTATAATATATGCATCGGCAAGCATCTTCTGGTAGTTTATTATAAT
>JAEEHW010000050.1 GCA_016281055.1 Prevotella sp. | reverse complement strand
GTTGATACCCTTATTATCGAGCACCACGCCAGGAAGTCCCTCTACGCCATGCTGACCGTAGTGGCTCACTATCTTACCGCCTGCAATAGGCATCGGCAACCTGCCCTTGTGTGATTCGAAGGCGCTGCTTGCCTGACGGTCAGTAGCAGAGAGAGTGGTGGCACTCTCCGACTCCTTCTTTGCCTCAGCCACGGCCTTCTCAGAACGCTCCTTGTCGGCAGCCGCCTTACGCTCTGCAGCCATACGGGCAGCCTCAGCTTCCTTGGCAGCCTGCTCGGCACGCTCACGCGCAGCCTTGTCCTTTGCAGCCTTTGACGCTGCGCGAGCCTCTGCCTTAGCCTTCTCTTCAGCAGCCTTAGCCTCAGCCACACGACGTGCATTCTCCTTTGCCTTCTGCTCAGCCTCCGCCTTACGTTTGGCGAGCTCGGCAGCCTTACGCTTGGCATTCTCAGACTGCTCAGCCTTCTTCTTTGCCTCACTGGCGGCACGCTGACGCGCACGTTCTACCTCCTGTGCCACGAGCTTGTCGATCTGTGCATTGAGGGCAGCGTCTTTCTTCTTCTGATCTTCAAGCACCGCCTGTATGGTCTTTTGCTGCTTCTGCAGTGAAGTGACTATCTTCTGCTGTTCATCCTTCTGTGCAGCCAGGGCTTTCTGCTCACGCTGTCCCTTGTTAAGGACAGTGGACTTCTCGCCTTTCACGTTGTGTAACTGCTCTCGCTTGCTGTTCACCTGCGCCTGTTTCTCCTGCAGAGCCTTACCCTGGGTGCGCTGGAACGCCGCATATTCGCGCATGAAACGCAGTCGGCGATACATCTCTGAGAAGTTCTTGGCGGAGAACACAAACATCAGCTGGCTCTGTATGCCACGCTGCTTCGCCATATATCGCATGGATTTTATATAGCTTGCCTTGCGTTCCTCCAGCTGCTGGTTGAGGTTATCGAGCTGAGTGCTGAGCAGTCCGATATCGTTGTTAATCCTCCTTATCTCATGGTTTATGGAGTCGATAGACTTCTGACGTCGGCTCATGTCGCCGTTAAGGCGGTCGAGATCCTTGAGTTTCTTCTGCACCTGAGCCTTGTTGGCGCGCAGGGCTTGCTCCTGCTTCTTAATATTCTGCTTTATGCGTGCCTGCTCACTGCGCAGGCTCGACACGGTGGCAGGCTTGGCAGCCGCCTTCTTCTGCGTAGCGGGCTTCTTCTGCGCAGCAGTCTTCTTGGCAGAGCTTTTCGCCGTACTCTTCTTGGCAGTAGCCGTGGTGGTCGCCTTCTTGCCTGTCGCAGCCTTCCTCTGCTGTGCCATGGCGCCTACGGCTATCACCGACAGTAGCATTATGTTTATCAGAAATCTTCTCATCGTTGGTATTTAAGGACACTATTATGGTGGGTTCTAAAAATTCCCGCCTTACATATTACCGAGCTTGGCAAAGAACTGCTGTGCGGAAATCTGCTTGTACTTCTCCGGTATGGCAGAGCGTGCCTCCCAGTTGGTGTCGTTAGTGATCTTGTTGAGCAGGAACTCCAGTGTCATCTTGCCTGTGCTGTATGCCTTCGTGGTGAACGTCACCTTCTCTTTAGAAGGGAAACGCTTTGCGCCCATAGGCATGAAGTCGCCATACTCCATAGTTACCGTTGACTGCTGTGACGTACCCTTTGCGTATGTTATGACGGTCTCGTCGATCTGTGCCTTGCTGACGTTGGTCTTCCAGTCGAAGAAGAGTTTGTTGGCAGTCAGCGTGATGTGGCGCTCCGGCTGTTCGTTCATGTCGGTCTTGAAGTCTGCGAGGTCAGCATCGGCGAGCGACCTCTTGGCAGGCTGGAAGAGTTCATTCCAGAAGAGTGACTGCAGTGCATAGAAATCGAGTCCGTTGGCCTTGAGGAAATCGAGCTCGCTGTATGTAGCCTTGACATACTCCTTCTCCAGTCGGTTGATGAGCAGCACGTAGTCAGGTGTGAATTCAAGCCTGCCCACCTCCATGAGTCCGAATGGCGTAAGCTGTATGCGCACCACTTCGTTCTTACGCATGTATAGCTTGCCGCTCACGCTGATGTCCTTGCCCATGGCGTTGAGGGTAAAGTCGATTTTCGACACGATGTTATTGGCATATACGGCATTGTCGTTCACCTTACGCACATAGCTGAGAGCCTGATTTGCCGTATTGTCACTCTTCACTGTTGCCTGCTTTGTGGTGGTGGTATTGGTGTTTGCCACCTGTTTTGACGAACCGCATGCTGCGAACATGGCAGCCGCAGCGGATAGTGTTATAATAGCTTTTCTCATTTTCATTCTTCTATATCATCCTGTTCCTATTTCTCCACGAGTCTCTTTTTCTGTATCTTCTTCCTCAATATGCCTTCGTTCTCCACACCGAGCGGCAGCGCCTTCTGCCACATATCCAGTGCTTCCTCCTTATGGCCGAGCTGGAAATATATGTCGCCGGCATGGTCGAGTATCTCGCCGTTAGCCTCCTCTACGACAGTGTCGCACTGCAGTGCCCTGTCGATGTATATGCGTGCCTCCTCATAGCGTTTCTGCTTATAGAGTATCCAGGCATAGGTATCAAGATATGTAGAGTTGTTTGCCTCTGCGGTGATGGCGCGGTAGCTCATCTTCTCTGCCTTCTTAAGGTCACGGTTCTCGCATGACAGGAAGTAGGCATAGTTGTTAAGGCACACCACCTTGTCGGGGTCGTACACCAGACAGCTGTCGTAGGCTTCGTATGCTTCATCCTTACGCTGCACCTTCTGCAGCACGTCGCCGAGCATTTCATACAGATTGGCAGCGACATGGGATGGAGTTTCCTTCGTTATGGTGCCCACACCTCTACGCAGTGAGGCGATGGCTCCCTTGTAGTCCTTGGTCATATACTGTGCCACACCGAGGTAATAGTACAGCACAGGTTCATCGGGTACGTACTCCGTAGCGGTCTTACACTCGCGCACGACGTTCTCGTCGATGGTATCTGCCCACATTATCTGTATGAGCTGAAGGCGTGCCGCCACGTACTCCGGTGATATCTCGAGCACCCTCTCCCACCCTGCACGGATGGAGTCGCGCGGCGCATTCTTGAGTTCAAGGTATGCGGTCTTCATCTCTGCCACCTCGGAAGTAGCCTGAGGCAGTGCCAGGACACGGTTGAAGAGTTCCACTATCCTGGCGGAGTCGCCACCATTCTGCTCACTGTCCTTCACCCAGTCGCGCAGCAGCGTGACGCGTGTAGCCGGCTCTGTCTTCGGGTTTACCAGCATGTCATAGAGCAGTTTGTCTGCCTCGGCAGTGTTTCCTTCCCCGCGATAGTAGTCCATCAGTGACATCTGTCCCTTGGAATTGCCCGGATCCTCGCGCTGCACCTTTAGGAACGTAGCGAGCGCCTCCTCCTTTCTGCCGCTGCCCAGAAGCCAGTTGCCCATCATCACCTGAAGGTTCATGTCGTTGGGATGTGCATCAGTGAGGCTCTTAAGTTCGCGGTAGGCTCCATCCTCGTCGCCCATCAAGGAGTGCACCTGCATCTTGGCAAGTGTTATCTCCTCGGTCTGTCCCTCCTGCAGTTCCATCCTGCCGAGAGCATCGAGCAGGTTGGGATAGTCGCGCTGCTGCTCATAGATGCGTATCAGTCGCTCCAGATAGTCCGTGCGTGAGGGCTGTGCCTTGACCAAGCGCTCATATACCTCCGTAGCCTCACTGAGGCGGTTGCGGTAGAGATATGTCTGGGCAAGTCGCTCTGCAAACTCCGTATTATCCGGTTCGGCACTTACGGCGTCCTCCAAATACCTTATGCCCACGGTGTCCTTGCCCATGGCGAGATAGAACACTGCCAGGGCATAGTTGGTCTCTGCCGCCTCTGGACGCAGTTCGTGGCAGCGACGAAACAGTTCGAATGCCTCTGCATAGTTGTCGGCATCCTGCTGTCGTACTGCCTCGATGTAGAGGTAGCGGTATTTGGTGGCTGCAACGTCGGCTGCCGTCATGGTCAGCGAACTCAGCGCAAGTAAGGTTATGAGGATTATCCTGTGCATCGTATAGTGAAAGGTGGGGGTCAAAGTATCATGTAATGTCGTATCGTGAGCAGCGTTACTTAGTGCCGGTATGGCCGTAGCCTCCCGCTCCGCGCTCCGTCTCGTCGAGCTCACTAACCACCTCAAAGTTCACCTGCTCATGCTTCGCTATCACCATCTGGGCTATGCGCTCGCCTGGGTTCACCTCGAAATCAGTATCGGAGAGATTGACGAGTACCACGCCTATCTCGCCGCGATAGTCTGCATCTATGGTTCCTGGCGTATTGAGCACCGTAATGCCATGCTTCAGGGCAAGACCTGAGCGAGGGCGCACCTGTGCCTCGTAGCCTGCCGGCAGTGCTATAAACAGTCCTGTAGGCACCAGCCTGCGCTGCAGTGGCTTGAGCGTGAACGACTCTTCTATATCGGCACGGAGGTCCATGCCTGCACTCTGCGGTGTGGCGTATGCGGGCAGTGGCTGCTTGCCTTTATTGATTACTTTCACCTGTATCATATTATCTACAAATAAAAAAATTGCACTTTATACATCCTAAGATATATAAAGTGCAAAGTTACAAAAAACAAATGATATAGCCAAGAATAATAATAAAATTTAACTACACCACTCTATATCTGTATGGGCATGTAAGCACCCACCATTATCAGCATTGTGTCTATTGTCCGCGCAGCTCGTTAGGATATGCGCCGAGATAACGCTTCACGTAGCGGTTGAAATACGACGTACTGGTGAAATGGAACAGGCTGGCAATCTCTGCCGATGCCATTTTCTTCTCACGAAGCAACTGGTTGATGTCGTACGATGTGAAGCGGTTTATCCAATATGATGCCGAGAAGCCGCTGGTCTTGTTGCTTATCTCCGAGAGGTACTTAGGCACCACTCCGAGCTCCTTGGCATAGTATGCTACTTCACGGTTCTCGCGATACTCCCTGTTCTGCAGCATCTCGATGAACCTCAGCATGATGTCGGAAGCGCTCTGCGACATTGTCTCGCCCTTGTATGTGCGTGCATGCATATCGAAGAGATCGAGCAGAAGCATACGTGCCGAGGTACGGAGTATCTCATCGTAGAACTTATGGCTCCTGTCTTCTATGCGCAGCCTGAAATTATAGAACAGCAGCCTGCACAGTTCCTGCTCGTCAGGCAGGAGGTCAAGCACTGGATTCATACATAGTGACAACGTGCCTTGAATCACATAGGGATGGTTCGGCTCGCTCTGGCGCATGAACCCGCTCTCTATATAGATTACTTCACACTGGAAATCACTTGAAGGTGTAATTCTCTGCACGAAGCGTGTCAAAAGCAACGCGCAGTTGTTTTTGGTAAGATTATAGGTTTTTTCATTGCATACAATCTCGCAATGACCTTCAGAGCATCTTATGAACTCGCGATAGTTCCTGCGCTCTGGTGACATGATATTACCAAGACCGTTTTCAAAAATAACATGTTCCATCTCTTTAAATTAAAATAATTATTTCGTATTGTTTTCGCAACAAAGTTACATCTTTGTTTTATTATCTGCAAATCTTTTAAGAAAAATTATGATATATACCTGTCATTATGGAAAATATACGCCAATATTTCCGTATTTTCAGAGTAGAATAATAAAAAAAACGACCTGACAAACACCCTAAGGTTGAAATTGTCAGGTCGTTTCACATGATTCTGGCAATGTAAGCGCAGAATCAAGGTTTCGCTTCAAGCCTTACTTTCCGTGATGCTCATCACTAACAGTAAGCTTCTTACGTCCGCGTGCACGGCGTGCAGCAAGTACGCGACGACCATTCTTGGTTGACATACGCTCACGGAAACCATGCTTGTTCACGCGACGACGATTGTGTGGTTGAAATGTTCTTTTCATTTTTTATAAGATATCTTAATTTTTTGTTATGCTGAATGTATGCTCGTGCCACTTCACCTTGCATTTTCTCAAGCGTTTCCATTGCCTTCTTACGTGGCTGTGGCACCGCCTCACATGGCAGTTTGCGCAATTCAGGGTGCAAAGGTACTCATTTTATTTCATTTACGCAAGAAAAGGAGAGGATTAAATATTAAAAAAACGTAATTTTATTGTCAGACGTGCATTTTATGCTTATTTTTTAGTAACTTTGCAATGTTATATGCGCATATAATTTCAAAACACATAAAACAACAATGATCAACTCACAAGACATCAAAAAAGGAGTTGCCGTACGTATGGACGGTGGCATTTGGGTTTGCATAGACTTTCAGCACCGCAAGCCAGGTAAGGGTAACACCATCATGAACATCAAGCTGAAGAACGTAACTGACGGTCGCGTATTGGAGCGTCGCTTCAACATCGGCGAGAAGCTGGAGGAGGTTCAGATCACACGTCGTCCTTACCAGTATCTCTACAAAGAGGGCGAGGACTACATCTTCATGAATCAGGAGACTTACGACCAGACTCCTATTCCTGCAGAGCTCGTTTCCGGCGTAGAGTTCATGAAGGAAAGCGACATCGTAGAGGTTGTCAGCGACGCTGACACAGACACTGTGCTCTATGCTGAGATGCCTGTAAAGACCGTTCTCCGCGTAACACACTCTGAGCCTGGCGTAAAGGGCGACACCGCTACAAACACACTGAAGCCTGCTACTCTCGAGACTGGCGTTGAGATCCGCGTACCTCTCTTCATCGAGGAAGGTGAGCTCGTGCAGGTTGACACCCGCGACGGCAGCTACCTCCAGCGCGTCAAGGAATAATCACGCATGGTTTGAAGTGAAAAGCGAAAAGTGAAAAGTGAAAAATGCCCTCCGCATACAGGTTAGGGTAATCATAATTTTCAATTCTCAATTTTCAATTTTCAATTAATAATGAAATATTCATTTATAATTCCGGTATATAATAGGCCTGACGAGGTAGACGAACTGCTTGAGAGTCTGACTCGTCAGGCCTATACCGATTTTGAGGTCATAATCGTGGAGGACGGTTCGGCGGTGAAGTGCGACGAGGTGTGCGCAAGATACCGCAACTGCCTCGACCTGAAATACTATTACAAGGAAAACTCCGGACCGGGCGACACACGCAACTTCGGTGCAGAGCGCGCCACTGGTGACTACCTCATCATTCTCGACAGCGACGTGGTATTGCCCGACGGTTACCTCAATGCCGTGGAAGACGAACTGCTCCGCGAGCCGTGCGATGCATTCGGCGGTGCCGATGCCTCTCACCCGTCGTTCACGCCGGTGCAGAAAGCCATCAGCTACTCCATGACGAGTTTCTTCACCACAGGCGGCATACGCGGCGGCAAGAAGAAACTGGATAAGTTCTACCCTCGTTCATATAACATGGGCATACTGCGCAAGGTGTATCTCAACATGCACGGATTCTCGCGTATGCGCTTCGGTGAGGACGTGGACTTTTCCTACCGACTGGTGGAAAACAGATTTACCACACGTCTGTTTCCCAAGGCATGGGTATGGCACAAGCGCAGGACTGACTTCAAAAAATTCTTCCGTCAGGTATATAACAGCGGCATAGCACGCATCAACCTGACCAAGCGCCATCCTGGAACGCTGAAACTGGTGCATACGCTGCCGGCAGTGTTCACCGTGGGAGTGATAACATGGCTGGTGCTGGCCATTGCCGGACTGCTCTTAGCACTGCTCTGCACCAACAGCACATGCAAGACCATCGGCACGGCATTGTGCCTGCTGTCGCTTTCACCTATTATATTATATAGCCTCATCATCTTCATCGACTCCACCATAAAAAACCGAAGCCTGTGGGTGGGAATACTCTCCGTACCGGCTGCCTTCACGCAGCTCATGGGCTACGGACTGGGATTCATCAGCGCATGGTGGAAACGCTGCGTGCTCGGCAAGGATGAGTTTCAGGCTTTTGAAAAGACATTCTATAAATAAATGAAAAAAGAGTTCGACAAACTTAATATCAACCAGTGGAGCGAAGAAGACCGTCCCCGTGAGAAACTAATGAGACATGGGGCGTCTGCTTTGACAAGCGCAGAGTTACTTGCCATATTGATTGGTTCGGGCAATCGTGAGGAAACCGCTGTCGATGTTATGAAACGATTGTTGAACGACTGCGAGAACAATTTAGCGGTGCTGAGCAAACGTACACTTGACCAGTTGACAAGTTACAACGGCATAGGTGAGGCCAAAGCCATAACTATAATGGCAGCGTGTGAACTGGGACGGCGAAGAGAGATGGAGAAAGTGCCAGAGCGTAACGTATTGAATAATTCGCAGAGCCTTTACACACATCTATGGCCACTGATGCGTGATCTTGACGTTGAAGAAGCTTACCTGATACTGATGAATCAGGCATACAAACATTTAGACACCATACGCCTATCACATGGCGGAATAACCGAAACAGCGGTAGATGTAAGACTGATAATAAAATATGCGCTGCAGGCAAACGCCACCATCATAGCCATAGCCCACAACCATCCCAGCGGCAACACCAGGCCAAGCCGCGACGACGAACAACTCACCATGCGGGTGGCAGAGGCATGCCGCACCATGCGAATACACTTCTGTGACCACATCATAGTGACTGACGGAGACTATTATTCATTCAGAGATAACGGAAAAATCTGAGAAACTTCAATTCTTCAATTTTTCAACCCTTCAATTCTTCAATTTTCCAAATATGACACAGAAAGAACACGACGATACCGAACAGCGCATCATCGAAGTGCTGAAAACAGTTTACGACCCGGAGATTCCTGTCAACATCTATGACCTCGGGCTGATATACAAGATTGACCTCGACATGGAAGGCAGTGTGGACATCGACATGACGTTCACCGCACCGTCATGCCCTGCCGCCGACTTCATCATCGAAGACGTGCGCTCAAAGGTAATGGCCATCGAGGGCATCACATCTGCAGAGGTCAACATGGTATTCGAACCCGAATGGGACAAAAGCATGATGACCGAGGAGGCACGCGTGGAACTGGGATTCGACTGACTCTCCCACCCCTTGGAAAGGATGTGAAAAGTTTTTCTATTTCACCACTGTTTAGAAAACTCATTTTAAGAGGGGGAAAAGGGTGTCGGTGGACACTTACCCCAGAAAAGAGGCACGATGCTACAGCGAGGCTGTAAACCGCCTTTTCAACGGTGGACCTTTTCCTGGAAAACGATAAAAAAGCAAAAAAGGCACGTTTTAGTATCAACAGCGAACTAAAACGTGCCTTTTTATGTTGTAAAACCATAGCTTTTGCAATACAATGTGGTAGCTATTATACAGTAAAAGCTATCATATTACGATGTAATACGATAGCTTTTACCGTGCGTTAAGAAAACTTTACATTTTTAACATTTGCCTAAATATCCTTTTTACCCAAGTCGGTCGCATCCGCAACCGCAAGAAAAACCACTATTACTTCTTCTGTTTCTGCGTAAACTTGTATGCCACGGTGAAGAGTGCATAGCGACGCAGGGAGTTTGTCCATGTCTCGGTGCGGCCCTGCGCATTGACATAGTAGCGAAGGTTGCTGACCTGTCCCAGGAGGTCGTAGCCGCGCAGTTTCAGCAGCCAGCGTCCTGCCTTGAATGACTTTGTCAGCGTGGCATCCCAATAGAGGCGGTTGTCGTTCATCTCACTGTCGGCATAGCCACGGCGCTGGCGCAGTTCGAGGTTGGTGTCGATGGTGAAATTGTATGGCAGTTTGTAATTACCATTCAGCGTCCATGTAATGTCCCATGTGTTGGCAGGCAACGGTGTCTCCGAGATTATGCTGCGGCTGTAGTTGCGCCACTGCGTGCGCTGCTGGAAGAAGAACGTCAGGTTGTTGCGCTGATACCTGATGGATGGCTTGAAATGCAGCGAGTTTGTCTTCACCGTACTCAGTTCCGATGATGTGCTGCCCGTCACATTCGCCAGGTCGGTGCTCTTCTCAAGAGTATAGCTTAACTCTGTGTCGAAGTGGAAATATTTCTTCTTGCCGAGGTCGCGGCCGTAATTCAGGCGGGTATTGAAATACCAGTTGCCCGACTCTATGTTCTCAGCACGATAAGTACGCACGCCGGTCTCCGGGTCGTAGGTGTAGCCGTTGGCGAAAGAGTTGCGCGTATTGCTGTAATACATGTAGAACTGTATGTTCCTGTTTATGCTGTCAAGTCGTGCAGAAGCATTGACATAGAAATTGTGCGTGGTCTGCATGCGCAGGTTGGGGTTGCCCATGGTGATGTTGAGCGGGTCGCTGCTGTATGAACGGTCTATAAGGCCGAATATCGATGGCTGCTGGTTTCTTATATAATAAGATGCGTCTATAGTCTTGCGGTCTTTGCCAGATGTGCCGAGATACATGAATACTCGAGGCTCAAACGTGGTATAGTGCCGTGTAATCTGCGTGGTGAGCGCCTGGCTGCGATAGTCCATGGTCTTGCGGTCAAACTGCAGCGGCATGAATATGTTGAAATTATACCAGCCCTTGTCCTTCTTGATGTTGCCATACATAGTGACGTTCACACCCGCCTCTTGGCGCAGGTTGCGCGTGGTCTGGCTGCGGCTGTTCTCCACGTCGAGTGCAAGCAGCAAGGAGTCGCGTGTTGACGGCAGTGAACCGAAAGCGTGACCATCGTCGCCGGCCCATGACTCTCCCAACTGGTCAAGGCGGTACTGTATGTTGTCGCTGCTGTCATACGACGAGTTTATTCTATAGTAAGGCGACAGACGGAATTTATCCGTCATACGGTAGTTGTATGTCACTCCTGCAGCGTACGAATAGTTCTCCGGCGCATTGTCGCTGTACTGATTGCGGTTGTCGGTGCTCAAGGTCTTATGATAGCGGTAGAAAGATTGGCTGAACGATTGTGGTGAATATGTCTTGCTGCCGCTGGCAGAGAAATCGAATGAGAAAGTGTCGCCGGAAGTGCCCATCAGGCAAGACAAGGTGGCACTGGCGTTGCCGTTCAGCCTGTTGCTGTGGCTCCATGAACGCGACAGGGTGGAGTTCACACTGTCTGTCAGCAGGTGGTCGGTGGCTGTCAGCGACTGTCCTGACGATTCGTATTCCGAATGCTGGTAGTTCATGCGCAGATAGGAATACAGATACATATTTTTGCGGAAACGCCAGTCAAGGCGGTTGGTGATGTCGAGTGTCACAGGCTTTGAGCGGCCCATTGACAACGAGCGGCTGAAGCTGTTGCCCGTGGTGAGGAATGTCTCACCGTTACGGCGCGACTCTGTACGGTCGTCAGTCCATGTGGAATTGAGGTTGAGCGAGGTACTGAATTTGTCGTCAGCGCCCTTGTATGCAATCATACCGCCGAGCTGTCGGAAGTGTCTGTCACCCGACGAGTTGTTTCGTTCCCTCTCTTCTCCCTCACTGGTATATTCGGTAGTCTCGTTCACATTGTTCAATCCGCCGAAGGCCATTGCCCTCAGACGGTCGCTGAACAGCATGCCGAAGGCCTTCACCTTGTAACGGTCGTCGGTGCCGTAGCCGGCCTCGATGTTGGCAGTGCCGCCGCCACGGTATTCCTTCTTCAGCGTCACGTCCATGGTATATTCTTTCTTGTCCTCGTCGGTAATGCCGAGAAACTTGTTCTGCTCCGTCTGCTTGTTATACACCTTTACGTCTTTCACAGTAAAATATGGCAGGTTCTCAAGCATTATCTTGTTCTTGCCACGGAAGAAGTCGGCACCGTTGAGCGTAAGGTTGTCTATCTTCTTTCCGTTGACATATATCTCGCCGTTGTCCTTCAGTTCTACACCCGGCAACTGCTTTATCAGCGCATCGAGCATCGAGCCTTCCGGAATGTTGAACGCATCGGCATTAAACACCAGCGTATCGCCTTTCCACACCATCTTCACCTTCGTGGCCCTGACAACCACCTCGCCGAGTTCACCGCCCTCTATGCTGTCGGTTTGCTCAGCGCGTTTGATGCGGCGCATCAGCACGTCGGGACCTTCCGCAAAATTCATGCGCTTGCTGACCTTCTTGATGTTGTAGTCGGTAAAGGTTGTTTCGTAGTCGGGGTGTTCAAGCTTGATGATGAAATTACCAACCTCTGGCAGCATCTTGAAAGCATAATGAGAAATTTCCGTGCTGCCGAAGCCGTAGCTGTAGTTCCTGCCGCTATATACATGCATGGTATCCACCACGGTGGAGTCTGCACGCATCAGCGTAGCAAAAGCCTTGGGCACCGCCCTCTTGGTAAACTTGTCGCGCACATAGCCATAGACATATATGCTGTCTTTCTCTTTTTTCTCTTTCTTGTTGTCCTGGGCCTGCAACGCCATTGCGGAAACGATTGTCAAGGCAAGTAACAAAAAAATTCTTTTCATCCTATTGAAATGATGTTTTGAGTTGGTAATGATTTAATGATTATTGTGCTTAGCAAATACCTATTGCCGTATTCTTCTTTTCAAAAAGCACTGCAAAGGTACAGTTATCTGTGTTATGTCACAATCAATTTATGAACATTTGTCATGTATCTACACTTTTTAAGACATTAAGTCCCTGTCCACGTATATATCTTTTCACGATTTCTTCTTATGATTTATGACTTCCTTTTATAATATATACGACAGAAAAAAGAAAATATCCCGCATCATCTGCAGTTTTTTTTCTTTCAAGGCACAAAAAAGTAAAAGTAATAAAAATATTTTGCTCTGAGAAAAAAAACTGCAAAACATCATGGTTTCTCAGATTTTATTTGTAACTTTGCCTTGCAGTTACTGCAAATATTAACCGATATACGAAAAAATCATCTATGATATACTTTATTTCTGACGCACATCTCGGCTCGCTCGCTACAGAGCACCGCCGCACACAGGAACGCCGGCTGGTGCGTTTCCTCGATGATATAAAAGACAAGGCGGAAGCCGTATATATGCTCGGCGACATGTTTGACTTCTGGTATGAATACAAGCATGTGGTGCCGAAGGGCTACACACGTTTCCTCGGCAAGGTGTCGGAACTTACTGACAGTGGCGTGGAGGTGCACTACTTTACGGGCAACCACGACATCTGGGCATACGGTTATCTGGAGAAGGAGTGCGGAGTGATACTGCACAGAAAGCCCACGACAGTGGAACTGCACGGCAAGACGTTCTATCTTGGCCACGGTGACGGACTGGGCAGCAGCAACCGTTCTTTCCGCTTTATCCGCAGCGTGTTCCACAACCGTTTGTGCCAGAAACTGTTCTCATGGCTTCACCCTGACATCGGTGTGAAGTTTGGACTCAACTGGGCGTTTCATTCGCGCATGAAGCGCAAGGACGGTAAGGAAGTGCCTTACCTCGGCGAGCAGCGCGAACCACTGATATGCTATTCAAAGGAATACCTGAAAGAGCATCCCGATGTTGATTATTTCATCTTCGGCCATCGCCATATAGAGATTGACTTCATGCTCACCAAGCAGTCGCGTCTGCTTGTATTGGGCGAATGGATATCGCTCTTCACATACGCCGTATTCGACGGAGAGCACATCTTCCTCGAAAACTATGTGGAGGGCGACAACTGAGCGTAGTCAGCGATTCCCATAATGATTCCTTCAGGTTATTCTGACTACGCGCCGTACCCACTCATCATTTAAGTCGGAAAGTCACTGGCAGGGTATATCTCACGTCCACCTTTTCTCCGCCTTGCATGCCCGGTTCCCACCGTGGCATTGCCTTTATCAGGCGTATGGCTTCCTTGTCCAAAAGCGGATCAACGCTTTTGGCTATCCGTACATTTTCAATATGGCCATCAGCTTTCACAATGAATTGCAGAACAACCCTGCCCTGTATGCCTTCTACTTCAGCTTTTGGGGGATACTTCATGTTCTTTTTCAGATATTCCATAAGTTCTTTATTTCCCCCTGGGAACGATGGTATCTTCTCCACTACATCGTAAGCCTTGCTGTGGTCAATCTCTGGAAAATATCTATTTCCCTTAGATTTTAGTATTTCTCCTTCTTGATCATAAGGAAGATACTTATGCACTACAATTCTATCATCCCCTCTGTCATAAGTCCGTGGCTCGGTTTTCTCTTCCTCACCACAGTACATGATGCTATGCCACGTACCTTTTAGCCCCAACTGTCCTTTGGAATACTGTCCCATGAAGAGAATCGTCCCATTATCCTCGTTTACTAACATATAGATAAACGGACGGTTGGCATTGAAATTGTAAACTATATGCTTGCCCATTGTCGGATAATTGTACCCGACATACTCATTTATATTAGAACTGTCATCCACCGTGCCATACTCATTCACAGTTATCTTTCCCGACAGTGTGGCATGCGACAAAGATTGTTGCTTACGCGTTATGCCGTTGAATGATTCCAAATGCCGTGCACCGAGGCTGTTCATCAGGTGCTTGGCATCGTAGGTCGTCTCTATTCCAAAACGCGGCAACCGTAGATTTACCATCTGATATCTCATATTCTCATGGAAGTAGTCGAGATAATGGCCACGCAACAGTTTCAACACATCCTTTATTGTGTACCCCTCGCGTGGTAACAGCACATACAGGGAACAGAAATGCATACCCTCCACAACATTTCCTCTTGTGACGAATGGCACAGACACAGCCTGCATGGTGTCGTTTTCCATATAATAGTAACGGTCTTCACGCGCCATCATGTCAACAGTCGTTTCCCTTCCATCGTACTGGTGAAAGCATTTCTGCTTTGTGTATTTCTTGTCAAATTTTCTCAACCATGCACCTTTGAATCTTACTGTGCTGACAACGTGCGCACCGTTTGAAAAGGTGACAGGGATTACTTGCCATCCATTTGAGTTTCTTACATGCGAGGCAGCCCAGTCGTCAATGATTTTCTTGCATGAGACTTTACTGAAGTCTTGATTCATAGTTTCTATCTTGTATTCTGACTTCAGAAAATCATCATACTCCAAACGCAACTTGTTTTTTTTGTCAAGCATCAGCATGTTGCCCATTTTCATCGCAGAGGAGTTTCCATCATCCGACAATGGATCATATTTGTTCAACTCCTTCACCATCCCCGCCATTATGTCGCTGTTTACGCACATGACTTTCTGGAGTTCTTCATACGTCTTGCCGCTGCTGCCTTCTTGCAACATAGTGAAAAGGGCGGCAGTGCCGAATGGGGAGAAGACATAGTTGGTGTCCTTGCCTTCGCTCACGCTCTCAAAAGCGTTTATAGAAAAGGAATACAGTCCACATGCTGCGGATATGCTGTCGTAAGCGGTAAGGGGTTTATTGTCTACACCCACGACAGTCTTTTTCTCCATAGCGCAGGAGACGAGCAGGAATATAAGGAATGAATAGTATAGTAGATATTTCATGACTGGAGAGGAAAGTAGAAATCCCACAGTGCTCACAGATGACCTTATTAAAGGAGCTATGAACACTGTGGGATAATTATTATGTATTACAAGTTGCCACGCTCTTTGTCGAGGTAGTATTTGTATGTGCCTACGGTGAGTTCGTCGCAGGCTGCCTCGTCGCATATCACGATGGCGTGTGGGTGCATCTGGAGTATTGAGGCTGTCCACTTGTGGCTTACCTCACCATCCACGATGTGCTGCAGTGCGCGGGCCTTGTGGTGACCGTTGCATACGATGAGCACCTCGCGTGCTGCCATCACGGTACCGATGCCTACGGTCAATGCCTGCTTGGGCACCTGTGACAGGTCGCCGTCGAAGAAGCGGCTGTTGGCGATGATGGTGTCGGTGGTCAGGGTCTTGATGCGTGTCTTTGAAGTCAGCGAACTGCCCGGCTCATTGAATGCCAGGTGACCGTCAGGACCTACACCGCCCATGAAGAGATCGATGCCGCCGGCATCCTCTATGGCCTTCTCGTAATTCTCGCACTCGGCAACGAGGTCTGGAGCGTTGCCGTTGAGGATGTGTACGTTCTCCTTCTTTATATTAATATGGTTGAAGAAGTTGTTCCACATGAAAGAGTGGTAAGACTCTGGGTGTGCCTCAGGCAGGTTGACATACTCGTCCATGTTGAATGTCACAACGTGCTCGAATGACACCTCACCGGCCTTGTTCATGCGGATGAGTTCCTTGTAGAGTCCCAGCGGCGATGAGCCAGTGGGGCATCCCAGCTTAAAAGGTTTTTCGGCTGTCGGGTTAGCAGCATTGATTCTTCCTGCTACATACTTGGCCGCCCACTTCGAGAGGCGGTCGTAATCGGGTTCGATAATTACTCGCATAGATTTGTTTTTTATAATGAAGAATGAAGAATATAGAATGAAGAATATGAATTACGTATTGCAACAAACAGATACTGTAAGGTAACTTACATTCTTCATTCTATATTCTTCATTCTTCATTTATTATTCTTCATTATTATTTTACCAGTGCCGCAGTGTCGTTGGCAATCATCTTCTCCTCGTCGGTAGGTATTACAACCACCTTGACCTTTGAGTCAGGAGCCGAGATGACAGCCTCTACACCATGAATCTGTGCATTCTTCTCTGTGTCGAGTTTAATGCCCATCCACTCCATGTCCTTGCAGACCATCTCGCGGATGTCAGACTGGTTTTCACATACGCCGGCGGTGAAGACAAGCACGTCGCAGCCACCCAGTGCAGCAGCGTAAGAGCCGATGTATTTCTTGATGCGATAGGTGTACATGTCGATGGCAAGCTGACACTTAGCGTCGCCGTCCACCTTGCCCTGGAACACCTCGCGCATGTCGCTTGACTTGCATGAGATGCCAGCCAGACCAGACTGCTTGTTCAGAAGGTTAGAGATACCGTCAGCGTCAAGGCCTTCCTTCTTCATGATGAACGATACAGCGCCGCCGTCGATGTCGCCAGAGCGTGTACCCATCATCACGCCCTCAAGTGGAGTGAGACCCATTGAGGTATCCTGACACTTGCCGTCTTTCACTGCTGCCAGTGAACCGCCGTTGCCGATGTGTGCAGTGATGACCTTAGTGCCTTCAGCCTTCATGCCGAGGAACTCCAGTGCACGGGCTGAAACATAGCGGTGTGATGTACCGTGGAAACCATAGCGACGCACGCCATACTTCTCATAGAGAGCGTAAGGCACGGCATACATATATGCCTTTGCCGGCATGGTCTGGTGGAAGGCGGTGTCGAAGACCGCCACCTGTGGCAGGTTAGGCAGCAGAGCCGTAACGGCAGCGATGCCCTTGAGGTTTGCTGGGTTGTGCAGCGGAGCGAGGTCGTTGCATGCCTCAATCTGCCTCAGTACTTCTGCATTGATGACTACAGACTCAGCGAATTTCTCTCCGCCGTGCACCACGCGGTGACCTACTGCGTCGAGTTCTTCGAGTGACTTCAGCGCACCGTACTCAGCATTGGTGAGTACGTCGAAGATGAGCTGCACGCCCACGGTGTGCTCAGGGATGTCCTGCTCGATGGTCTTCTTGCCATCAGCCACGTTGAACTTGATGAATGCACCCGGCAGACCGATTTTCTCGATGCCGCCCTTGGCGAGGATGTCGCCAGTCTCAGTGTTGAACAACTGATATTTAATGGAACTGCTTCCGCAGTTTAAAACTAAAATTTTCATAAAAATTTTATTTTTAAAGTGAAGAGTGAAGAGTGAAGAGTGAAGAATTTAAGTTACGCTTTGACTGTAACATTCTTTCACCCGTCATCCTTTACCCATCACTTCATTATTATGGATTGGTTTCTTTTTGATGTTTTCACCGATGCAACCAACATAGCTATAATCTCGCTACAATCGTTATTCATACTCTCATACTCGTTTTGCATGAGATATTCGTTGCAATACAGGAAATTAAGCCATCGTTCAGTTTCATTGGCTTCTTTCAGTGCTATGTGAAGTTTCGTGATGAAATCAGCATTACTCTGTGCGAACTGTGACTCGCCTATGTTGGCCATAACAGAAGTACCAGAACGCATAATCTGATTAAGCACAGACTTTATATTGGAGTTTCTCATTCTTTTCTCTTCTATATACTCTGCCATTTTTGATATTCTTACAGAGAAGTTTTGACTTTTCTGCATAAGTGGTGAGTTGTGTCTGTTATAGCTTATCATCAGTCAAAGTGTAACTTAAATTCTTCACTCTTCGTTCTTCACTCTTCACTTCAAAGAAATAAGGCAGAGCCTTATTTCTTTGCATCCATTGCCTGGCATGCAGTGATAGCGACGAGGTTTACGATATCCTCTACTGAACAGCCGCGTGAAAGGTCGTTGACCGGACGTGCGATACCCTGGAGGATTGGGCCGAGGGCTGTGGCACCGGCAAGACGCTGCACGAGTTTGTAACCGATGTTGCCTACTTCAAGGTTAGGGAATACGAGTACGTTTGCCTTACCTGCAATCTCGCTGCCCGGAGCCTTCTTCTGGCCTACGGCAGGAACGAGGGCTGCGTCAGCCTGCAGCTCACCGTCAATCTTCAGGTTCGGATCAAGCTCCTTGGCAATCTTTGTTGCCTCCACTACCTTGTCAACAACCTCGTGAGAGGCAGAACCCTTTGTTGAGAATGAGCACATAGCCACGCGTGGGTCTGTGAAACCGGCAACCGAGCGAGCTGTCTGTGCAGCGCATACTGCAATCTGACCGAGCTGGTTGGCATCAGGCATTGGGGTAACGGCAACGTCGGCGAATAGCAGTACGCCGTTCTCGCCATACTCCGGCTTGTCGGTAATCATCAGCATGGCACCCGATACGCAAGAGATGCCAGGAGCAGTCTTGATAATCTGCAGTGCAGGACGCAATGTGTCGCCCGTTGTAGAGAGAGCACCAGAGATCTGACCGTCGGCACCCTCAGTCTTGATGATGAGGCAACCGAGGTAGAGAGGATTCTTCACCAGTTCGCGAGCCTTGTCGATGGTCATGCCCTTCTTCTCGCGGAGTTTCTGCAGGAGCTGTGCCAGTTCCTCAGAACGCTCATAGTTCTCTGGGTCGATGAGTGTTGCCTTGCCGATGTTCTTCAGGTTGTGCTCCTTTGCCAGAGCGTCAACCTTGGCAGGGTTGCCGATAAGGATAAGGTCTGCAATCTCCTGCTCCAGCACCTTGTCGGCTGCAATGAGTGTGCGCTCCTCTTCTGCTTCCGGGAGCACGATGCGCTGCTTGTTTGCCTTAGCACGCGCTACAATCTGTTCAATTAATGACATAAAATTCCAAACCCCTCCCCCCGTATGCCTCACATGGAAGGCCGCCTACGGAGAGTTGTAAGGGGCAATCTTTTAAATATTAAACTTTTCTTTTATTTCTCTTATAACTGTGTGTATAATGGTGTTTCATAGTGATAATGCGTTCTTCATTCGGACAAGAACTGCGGTACCCTGCTTCACAGTTCTTCCGTAAGTATTGCTTCAAGGTTCTCCGCCGACAGGCGCAGGCGGAACTGTCCTTTGATGGCTGCCGATATGCGTCCTGTTTCCTCAGACACCACAATGGCTATGGCATCAGACGCCTGCGATATGCCCATGGCGGCACGGTGGCGCAGACCCAGTTCACGCGGGATGTTGAGGTCGTGGCTCACGGGCAGTATGCAACCAGCCGCCTTGATGCGCTGCTTGCTGATAATCATCGCTCCGTCGTGCAGCGGTGAGTTCTTGAAAAATATGTTCTCTATCAGTCGCTGGTTGATGTTGGCATCCACACGGTCGCCGGTTGCCACAATATCGTCGAGCGGAGTGGTGCGCTCTATCACTATCAGTGCACCGCACTTCGAGCGTGCCATGTTGATACACGCCAGCACCACCGGCATGATGGCCTCGCGCCCCATGCCCTTGCCGTCAGACTCACGTCTGCTTGAGAACCACCGCACCATGCGGTGCAGCTTGTTGTGCTCACCCAGACTATACAGGAATTTCCTTATCTCCTCCTGGAACAACACTATGATGGCCAGTGCACCCACACTGACGAACTGGTCGAAGATGGCACCCGTGAGGCGCATCTCCAGCACTCGCGATACCAACAGCCACACCACGATGAACGCCATTATTCCAACGAACACGTTAAGTGTTCTCGATTCACGCATGAACCGATAGGTGTAGTATAGCACCAGTGCCACCAGCACTATGTCTATAGCATCTTTTATTCCGAAGGAGAGAAACATCCCTTGTGTGTGTTTACACCGCAAAAGTAACAAAAAAAATGCAGTTATGCAAGAAAAATCATCATTTTTTGCACTTTACGCCACTCTTAACGCCGTTACCTCGTGCTGTAAACCACAGCCTTACAACCCTTGCACACTATTTTCCTTTCATACTGCATGGCAGATACACTTCCATATCAAAACACAAAAATATCCTATTTTCACCTTCATTTCCTTGCGATATTTTCCACCAACATACTGACTGCGCTGAAATATCGCATTTAATGTTTATAGCCCCTCCCTTCCCTCCCCGTGGGGGAGGGTAAGAAAGTTACCTCCCTATGATTTCAACATGTAATGAGTTCATAGAGTTTCATGGAGTTACTATAGGCAAAGAACCAGAACTAGGTGTTTATGATGTGTGGTTCTGCAATGAACTTAATGGACCTTACATCAAACAGTAAAATAATAATTAAAACGGCTGTGCATACATAGAAATATGCACAGCCGTTTTCTTTGAAACAATCACTTCCGTGAACACTATTATCCTTGAAGGACACTATTCCTCGTAATACACTCGTTTTACTCTGTTGCTGATGCCGGTCATCACCTCGTAAGGGATGGTGTCGAGGATGTCTGAGAGGACGGTGACGGGCAGGTTGTCGCCGAATATCTCCACGCTGTCGCCCTCGTGGCAGTCAATGCCGGTGACGTCGAGCATGCAGACATCCATGCAGATGTTGCCAACGTATTCCGCCTTCTTGCCGTTGACGAGGCAGTAGCCGTGGCGGTTGCCGAGATGTCGGTTCAGTCCGTCGGCATATCCTATCGGTATGGCGGCTATCAGTGAGTCTTTCTCCAGTATGGTGCGGCGAGAATAGCCTATGGAGTCGCCTGCCTTCACATGGCGCAGCTGCAAGATGGTGGTCTTCAGCGTCGAGATGTTGTTGATGATGCTGTTGTCGCGCGGATTCACACCGTACAGTCCGAGTCCCAGGCGGCACATGTCCATCTGTCTGTCGGGGAAATGCTCTATGCCTGCCGAGTTGCACATGTGGCGCAGTATGTGGTGTGGGAATGCCGCCTGCAGCGCATCGGCACCTTGCTTGTAGAGGTCGTACTGCATGGCTGAGAACTCGTCGAACTCGTCAGCATCGCTGCCTACGAAATGTGAGAACACCGAGCGCACTGTCAGCGCATTCTGTCCCTGCAGGTAGTCTATCAGTTCTGCCATATCCTCCGTAGGGTGGAATCCCAAGCGGTGCATGCCAGTGTCGAGTTTCACATGTATGGGCCATCCCGTTATGCCTTCCTTGCGTGCCGCCTGTCGCAGAGCGTGAAGCAGCCGGAAGGAATACACCTCCGGTTCAAGGTCATAGTCGAACATCGTCTTGAACGCCGTCATCTCCGGATTCATAATCATGATATTGGCGGTGATGCCTGCCTGGCGCAGCGCCACGCCCTCGTCAGCCACAGCCACGGCAAGATAGTCCACACGGTGGTCTTGCAGTGTCTTGGCAATCTCGATGGCACCAGCACCGTAGCCGTCGGCCTTTATCATGCACACGAGTTTGGTGCCGGACTTCATCTGCGAACGATACCAGTTGAGGTTTGCCACTACGGCAGAGAGGTTGACCTCGAGTGTGGTCTCGTGCACTTTCCTTACGAGCAACTCGGTGAGTTTGTCAAACTCAAACCTGCGTGCGCCCTTGATGAGTATTACCTCGTTGCGCAGCTGTCTGAACACCTCGCTGTTTATCAGGTCGTCGGTGGTGGCGAAGTTCTCTTCCCCCGTAAACTGACTGCCAACAGTTATCAGCCTGTCCACTCCCCTGCTCTTGACCATGGCTTCCACGCGCGAGCGTATCTCCTCGTCGGTGAGTCCCGACTGATCCATATCGCTGAGTATCAACGTGCGCCTGCGTCCCTTGTGGTCGGGGCGGCGGTGCATGAAGTCGAGTGCTATGTCGAGTGAGGCGAGATCAGAGTTGTAGGTATCATTAATCAGCGTACACCCGTTGCGGCCTTCCTTCACTTCGAGGCGCATGGCCACAGGCTCAAGCATCGGCATACGTTCTACCAGCTGCTCCGGTGTCAGTCCGAGGTGCAGTGCCGTGGCAGCACACGTTATGGAGTTTTCTATCGAGGCATTGCTTATGAAGTTAAGCCTATACTGTCCCTGTATGCCTTTATATATATAATGTATGCAGGTGCCGTCGCTGTCGCTCTCCACCTTGCTGACATAAAACGGTGCCGAGGTGTCGTTCATCGACCATCCTATGCGCTCACCGTTGTAGCCGCACTGTTTCATCACTCGGAACACCACGTCATTGTCCATGGGATAGACCAAAGTCTTGCAGTCTTTAAAGAGCATGAACTTCTCACGGCATTTCTCCTCCATGGAGTGGAAATTCTCCTGGTGTGCCTCTCCCAAAGTGGTGAACACGCCTATCGTAGGTTGTATTATGGAAGCCAGCCGCTGCATCTCGTCGGGCTTGCTGATGCCAGCCTCGAATATACCCACGCGGGTATCCTCACGCAATTGCCATACCGACAGCGGTACACCAATCTGCGAGTTGTACGAGCGCGGCGAGCGTGTCACATGCATATCTGGCGACAGCAACTGGTACAGCCATTCCTTGACGACCGTCTTGCCATTGCTGCCGGTGATGCCCACCACAGGTATCTGAAACTCGTCACGATGTCTCTCCGCCAGCCTTTGCAGGGCTGCCAGGGTATCGGGCACCACAAGGAAATTGGCATCGCTGCCTATTGCCGGCAAGGGCTTTTCCACAACGAAGTTTCTCACTCCGCGCTTATATAGTCCCTCGATGTATTTGTGCCCGTCGTTACGGTTTGACTTCAGTGCGAAGAACAGCGTCTCCTCCGGAAAAGACAGAGAGCGGCTGTCGGTAAGCAGAAACGACACCATGGCATCTGTAGTGCCATAACGGTGTGCGCCGATGAGGGTGGTAATCTGACTGGTAGTATATTTCATTCCTCCTCCTCGTCGTATTTCAGGTCACCAATCTCAGCAATCTGTCCCAGTTTCTTGTTGATGGCGTATGCCAGTCCGCACAGCAGTGTAAGTCCGGCTGTCACTGCTATTCCCAATAAACTTTTCTTTGTTTTCTCCTTCATGGCTGAATTGTTTCTTAGTTTGCTTTACTGTAATGTTGTAATATCAAATGCAAAGTTACAGAGTTTTTCAGAAATAACAAAATTAATCTTCACTTATTTGCCCACAGACACAAAATAGTAGCGTGTCTTACTACCATAACGGTAATAAGACACGCCTTTATATATTGTAGAAAAAGAATGTTGCACCGTAATTATTTTGTCAGCAACTTTATCTTTGCTGCTTTCAGTCCGTCGCAAGTTGCAGTGACGGTGGTCTCACCACCATCAAGACCGGCACGCAGTATGGCGAGCACCGAGCCTTTGTAGAGACGGCGGTGGTCAGTGTTGCTGAGTTCGTCAGACTTATTGTCGCCGCTACTCATGGCAGCGAGGGTGGCGTTCTTGCTGTTTACCGTCACCTTCACATCACCACTGGCGGTCTGCACGCGGCGTCCCTTGGCATCAACGGCATAGATGCGCAGATGCTGCAAGTCAACTCCATCGGCTTTCCAGTTAGCATTGTCTGCCTCTATGCGCAATGCCACAGGCTTGCCGGTGGTCTCTATCTTATGGCGAGCCACCACCTTGCCGGCAGTGCGTGCCACTGCCTCGCAGTAGCCATCCTGATACTCTATGCCTTTCCAACGTATCTGGTTGCGCATCTTGGCAGAAGAGCGGTCGTTCTTTTGTATGCCCTGACTCTTGCCGTTGACGAAGAGCTCTACCTCGTCGGCATTGGTATAAGTAGTGATGTCATATTTCTGTCCGCGCGTACGGTTCCAGTGGTCACTCTGTCCGTCGTTGCCCGTCTGCACACCGTTCCACATCACGTCGCCCTTGGTGTCTGTGACAGCAATGTGAACAATCGGTTCGTCCTCCTTGAAGAACGAGCGCATATAGTATGCTTTCGGCTTTGGTTCAAGCGCAATGTCAAAGACACCCTGCTCCCATCCCTTGGCAGGCCAGCCCTGACTCTCTCCGAGGTAGTCGATGGCGCCCCAGTAAGCAAGGCCGACAACCTTGTCGAGCTCCATTGCATAGTAGTTCTCACCCATAGCAGCCACAGATGCCTCGCTCTGATAGAACGTCATCCACGGAAAACGACGGCCATCGCCGGGGAAATACATATAGCGGTAGTTGTATGCCTGCACATCGGTGTGCATGGCGAGGTCGCAGGGCAACGAGTCGGTCTCCCAGTTGCGGTAACGAGGATGCATGGCCACGGTAACCTTTCGAGTGCTGTCATAACGGTGTGTCAGTTCGCGCATCAAGCGGAACTGTGTCACTCCGAAATCGTTGAACGGCATATCATTGTATGACTGCAATTCGTTACCCATCGACCACATCACCACCGAAGGATGATTGCGGTCTCGCTGTATGAATTCCGACAAATGGTCTATCCACAACTCAGAGAAGTGACGGCGGCCGCCGCCCACATACTGGTCGTTCCACTTGTCATAGAGTTCATCGACAACGAGTATGCCGTTCTCGTCACACAAGTCGAGGAATGACTCCGAATATGGGTTGTGTGACGTACGGATATGGTTCATGCCCCACTCCTTCATCAGTTTTATGCGTTTCTCTATGGCACGGGGATAGGCGGCTGCACCGAGTGCACCTAATGTATGGTGATTGGCATAACCTTTCAGCAACACCTTCTTGCCATTAAGCAACAAGCCCTTACCAGGCACGAACTCCACGGTGCGCACACCAAAACGGCTCTGCGTTTCATCACAAACAGTGCCATCCTCCTTATATAATGTAACCTTTGCAGTATAGAGGTTCGGATGCTCGCAGTCCCACAACTGTGCATTTGGCAACTGTATTGCCGGGAAAGCCAGCACCTGTCCCTGTCTGTAATTGCGATTGCGCTTCAGGTCGTACTGCTGATTGCAAACCTCAGTGCCGTCGGGAGCCGTGATGCAGAGCTGCATCTTCACAGTATTCTGCTTGGTGAGGCACTGCACGTTGGCAGAGATATTGACCTCCTTGTTGTCTTTTGTCGTGATATACAGCGGATGGCGCAGGAAATACAACTGCGGGTCGGTATATACGAGTGTAACGTCACGGAACAAACCACCACCGGTGTACCAACGGGAATCTTTTGGCCTGCCAGTGTCACAGTGCACGGCGATGATGTTTTTCTCACCATACTTCAATTCCTTGGTGATGTCTATCTCGAAACCCACATAGCCATAGTCGGTGCCGCCTATGCGCTTGCCGTTGAGATACACGTCAGCAACATACATGATACCCTGGAAATCGAGCACCACGCGACGGCCCTTCTTGTCAACGGAAGGAGTTATGGTTTTCACATACCATCCCTCGCCCATCTCTTTGAATCCACGGGACGACAGACGGCTTTTAATGTTTGCACCAGCATCGCTGTTGTCTGCTCTCTCGCTAGCATCTGGTGCCACCCACGGCTGTTCAATCTGAAAATCATGCGGCACATTGATGCGCTGCCAATCAGAGGTTTCTGTTTCTGATACTGTCGGTTGCTGCACACCAGCCTTGAAATGCCAGTCGCGGTTTAGGTTAACCACTTCACGTCCTTCTGCAAATGCCGCAAACGCGAAGCTCATCATGATAATTGTAGTAGCAAGTCTATTCATTAGTTTTTTGTTTAATTATTTTGAATTGTGCAAGAGCAGAGAGGCTTTTGCTCTCTATTCCCCTATAACTTCTATATAGAAACTGAACGGCCGGAAACCATCATTGCAACTAATCATCGCACTCATAGGATTTCTCATCCATCCATCATAGAAATTGCCCTCGCCTTTTGCCAGCGACTCCACAAAAGTCTGCATTGACATCCATGCAGAAGGGCACAACCCCTCCGGCCTCAACCCGTCAATGGAAACCCACTGCTGTCCTTCACTGACATCACAGGCGTGCTCTATCTCATTCTCATATCTTGCCATCAGGTCATGATAGATGGTCTGGCGCATGGCCGTTATTCTCACTTTGTTCATCTTTTCGTCGTTCGTGGAATTCCTACGCTGGTGATGCTAATGAGTTCTCTCTAATGGATTATCTCTTAGTCTTCTTCATTGCCTCAGACGGCAGGATACCAAACTCATTCTTGAACGTCTGGCGGAAATGGGCCATCTGATTGAAGCCAGCCATCATAGCCGCCTCAGTGACGTTGTAATCACCAGTCTCAAGCAGTTGCAGACAATACTTCAGTCGGAACTTGCGCACATACTCCTTCGCCGTCAAGCCGGTGAGAGCCTTCACCTTGCGGTAGAAGGTGCTGTGGCTCATTGCCATTTCCCTGGTGATGAAAGGCATGTCAAGGTCTTCATTCATTATATTGTCGTGTATCACACTGTTGAGATGCTCGATAAAACGCTGATCAAGGGCACTCAGCGAGGTTCCCGACAAAGAAATATTTCCTTCCGTAGCACTGCTGTCCGTCGTACTGCTATCTGAATGAGAATCCTCACTGTCCACTTTCCTTTCTTCACTCTGGGCAAAGCGGAGTATGTTCTCAGCCAACCTGCGACGCATGGTCAGGAGATTCTCTATGCGACTGCCGAGCAGTTTCGCCGTAAACGGTTTGGTAAGGTAAGAGTCGGCACCGCTGCGATAACCCTCTTCCTTGTCATCGTCTGTCACCTTCGCCGTAAGCAGAATAACGGGAATGTGGCTTGTCCTTATATCCTCCTTCAGTGCCTTCGTAAGGCTGTTGCCATCCATCTTCGGCATCATGATGTCACTGACGATGATATCGGGGATGCGTTCTGTGGCGATGCGCAGTCCTTCCTCACCATTTTCCGCCTGCAAGATAGTATATTCGTCACAGAAGGATTCTGCAATGTATTCGCGTATGTCGGCATTATCCTCCACAACAAGCAAATATCTCTCTCCTGACTTTTCCAGTATAGAAGCATTCCCTCCAATCGGTGTTGTCTCGCCCTGAGTGAGGTTATCCTCCTTGTGCAAAGCGTTGGGATATGAGTTTGTGGTACTCAGTGATAATGTGAATGTGCTGCCCTTACCCTCTGTACTCTCTGCTGTAATCTGTGCCTCATGCAAGTCGGCCAGGGCCTTTACCAAAGCCAGGCCAATGCCTGTACCCGAAGCCTGGTGGGCGCCGGTTGCCTGATAATAGCGTTCGAAGATATGTGGCAGAGCTTCCGCACTGATGCCGTAGCCTGTGTCGCTCACGCTGATTACCACCTGCTTTTCCTCCTCTCTCACCATAGTGGTAATGCTTCCATGCTCGGTATATTTCACTGCATTGGAAAGAAGGTTGTTGAGAATGGTGGTGATGACCTCAGAATCGAAATACACCTCTGGAAGGTTGGCAGCTATGTCATATTCAAAGTTGACATGCGGATTGCTGTTCAGTTCCTTATAGTTCAGGCATATCTCCTTGACGAAGTGTCCTATGTTGCCACGCGCTACAGTAAGCTTGCGGTTGTTTGTCTCCGTCTTGCGGAATTCCAACAAATCGTTGATGAGTTCGCGCAACCTTTCCGCACTCTTCTTTATCACACCGACGCGGCGTTTACTGTCAGACGGTAGACGCTCATCGTCGGCAAGATCATTGAGCGGTCCCAAGATAAGTGTCAGCGGTGTACGCAGTTCGTGGGTGATATTCGTGAAGAAATGCAGTCTTTCCTCATTGGAACGCTGCTTCTGTATGCTTTCGCGCTTTTCCAGTTCAAGTTTGCCGCGCATCTTCAAACGGTATTTGTACTGTCTGACAACGACGTATATTGCCAGTGCGAAAGCTATAATATATATAAGGTATGCCCACCATGTCTGCCACAGTGGCGGTGCTATGCGAATAACCATTTCACAGGTGGAGGCGTCAGTCCAATCCTGACTCTTCAACTTGGCACGCAGTATAAAGGTGTAATTGCCTGGCGGCAACCCGCGGAACACCACGTCATTGTCGCCGCCGATGTAGTACCACTTGTTATCCATTCCCTTCATCATGTATGAATATTCCACATGAGGACTCTGTGCCTGGTTCCTGACACAGTATGACAGGCGCAAGGTATTTTGTTTGTGGTCGGTGCGGTATATTCCTTCGTCATCGGGGGTAAGGAGTGCTATCTTTGTGTCTATGCCTTCAGGAGAATATGCTTCACATGATATAATCTGGACATCAGACACCTGTTCGTGACGTCCGAGCAACAGCGGGTTGAAACGTACCACACCCGATGTGCTGCACATATATATCCAATCCTTGTCGGTAGTGATGCCGCCGGCATAGAAACCACATGCCTGTCCGATGTCGAGGTGGTTGTAGTTGTAGATACGCTTTGTCTTGCTGTCAAGACATGATATACCTGAGTATGTACTCATCCATATTCGTCCGTCATCGTCACTGGTCAGCGAACATATATAACTGTCGGCCAACCCCTGTTCAGAACTATAGGTGGTTGGATTCTTCAGCGTCATGGCATCATCCACGTGTACTAGTCCGTTGTGTGTTGCCAGCCAAAGTCCATCCTTGTCATCCCTAATGGCCTGGTTGATTCTTAGTGACGGAAGGCCATCACTTAGCCTTACGCTCTTGCCTGTTGAGAGATTAATGGTGTATGCTCCCAGTCCGTATGTACAGAGGAACACCACATCATCACTAAGCCACAGGAACGATGTCACGATAATGTTTTCCGTAATCTTGTTGACAAGTTCTTCACGTTTCACTCCACCCTCCTTAGTATATGAATAGGTGCCGTTCTCACTTCCTATCCATATTTTCCCATTGTTGTCTTCTGAAAGGGAATGGATGTCGCGGTCGGCCGCGCCTGGAAGGTTCAGGAACTCATACCTGCCGGTGTTGCGGTCAAAACGCGCCACGCCACGGTCGTCTATGCCCAGCCACAACTCACCGCTGCGTGTTGACAACATGCAGCGCACATATGTTGGAGTGTTTCTCTCTTTATCATCTATGTTCCATATATGCTCAATCACATTGTTGCGCCAGAGTGTCAGTCCCTGAACACCTGCTGCCCACAAGCCTCCTTCCTGGTCTTTCACTATGGAATACACAGGAGAGATAACATTGCCTGGCATAAGTGCATTCATCATGTTCAACAATGTGAACTCCTGTCGGCGCTCGCTGATGAAGTCTATGCCAGTACTGTGATTGCCTATCCAGATGTTTCCGTAATTATCCTGCACTACGGCACGAGTATTGATAGACGATGTCTGCACATGGATATTGGAATACTGCAGCCGACCGTCAGTAACAGTTTGCTCTGGGTCTATAACTCTTATACCACCCATGTCGGTGGCTACCCACAGAGAGCCGTCACGCATCTGGTGTATATCATATACATTTTCCTTACTGCTGCCCTCACGGCTAACCAGAGAGAATTTCCCCGTCGATGGATGGAACAGTGCTACGCCACCATCGGTGCCAACCCAGATGCGGTTACTGCGGTCACGATATATGCACCTCACGTTGTTTCCTGGCAGGCTGGCAGCATTCCCTTCCTCATGTCTGAAATGCTTCGCCTTGCCTGTACGTATGTCAATGACGCTCATGCCATCTTTAATGTATCCCAGATACAAGTGACCGCTAATGTCGCATCCTCCGCAGTTGGTGTGATACAACTTGTAATTCTGTTTAATGTATGTGGTCTTGTATGTGGAACAGTTGAAATGCTGTACCTTTCCGTTTGCAAAAACCAGCCACACGCCGCCCTGCGCTTCCATGATGTCTTCGATACCGGAGTTTTCCAAACCATCCTGATGGGCCAAGAACCTCACCGACGCATGGCGTTTATCATATATTATCAAACCATATTCTGTACCTATGAGCATCAAGCCCGTTGGCTGATGCCATTTCAGTGCAGTGGTTTTCAGTCCGAAACTATTGCGTGCATTTTGTCCGGGCAACCTGCGGACATTGTCTGCCAGCTGCATGAAATTGCCTCGCGGTGGCCATTCGGTGACAAGGAATGTATGACAACTGGTACCAGATATTCTGTTCACACCTGATTCACCGGCAGTCCATACGTATCCCTCACCGTCAATTGCTATCTCAGTAACGAAATCATTTGACAGTCCATCGGCGGAACATATCCTCCGACTGACGGAAAAATCCTGAGCGGCTACTTGCAATAGCCACAAAGATAGTGATAGGAGAATTACTGTCTTGCGAGACATTTCAAGTTATTATTTTTTTATTATCCACTACAAAAGTAAATAAAATATATAATGTGACAAACGTTTTATAGTCTTTTTTCTTGCAGTTGACGAAAAAAAGTATGTTTTTTGACGAATAAATGCACCTACCATTTCATACAAAGTCATTAACTTTGCACTTGATTTTGATGATATATTAAGGATAGTTTTTGCAATAATGTAGGTTAGTTGACAATGGTGTTAGCTGTATTGTTCTTTTTAATTAAGGTAGAAGGATTGTATTCACAAAGGATAACGAAAACGAAAAACAGATTATTAATTCAATATTATATTTACTAATTAACGCAAACTAATGAAAAAACAAGGTAAGACTAACCAGAAGAACAATGGCGCGGCAAAGCGCCTGTTCTTCACCGCCTTTGTCACAGCTTGCTCTCTTGGCGCCATGGCGCAGAGCAAGGTGACGGGCACGATTGTCGATGCTATGGGCGAACCTATCATAGGCGCGAGCGTAGTAGTTAAAGGTTCCGGTACTGGTACCGTTACAGACATTGACGGTAACTTCTCATTGAGCGATGTACCGGAAAATTCAAAACTCGAAGTATCTTATGTTGGTTTCCGCACACAGACCGTGAATGCCTCAAGCAACGTCAAGCTGCAGCTTGAAGAAGACAAGCAGCTTCTTGACGAAGTCGTTGTGGTAGGTTATGGTGTTCAGCGCAAGAGCGACGTCACCGGTGCTTTGACTCGTGTCGGTGAAAAAGAACTGAACACAAAGCCAGTGAGCAACGCTTTCGAAGCACTCCAGGGCAAGGCTGCAGGTGTGGATATTACCACAAGTGAGCGTCCAGGTACCGTCGGTAGTATTTCTATCCGTGGTGCCCGCTCTCTGTCTGCATCTAACGCTCCTCTGTATGTTGTTGATGGAGTACCTCTTCAGTCAGGTGGCATCGAGACTCTCAACCCACGCGACATTGAGTCTATCGACATCTTGAAGGACGCATCTTCTACAGCTATCTATGGTAGCCGTGGTGCAAACGGCGTAGTTCTCATTACCACAAAG
>JAEEHW010000049.1 GCA_016281055.1 Prevotella sp. | reverse complement strand
ATCAATGAAGAATGATTCCTTGTATGACAAACGTCGTTGCTACATTTACAATCCATTCAACAAGACATTCACCCTTATAAACAAAGATAACATCGATTTGCTGGTTAATGACGAAGACATCATAAAAGAGTTAAAGGACATAAAAAAGAGATACAGGTACAGCCCTCCGGTTATTGCTTCATATTTCATGAAACTCGGTTTGATAAAGTCAGCACCGGTAGGCGTGAAGATTCCAGAAGACCTGTCGGTGTATAAATGAAATCATATCATCACGCATTAAGTTGTCTTAACGTGAACTCGACGAAATAATTATTTTTTTATCATTAATGTCGTTAATATAGACCATTAATGTCATTAATAATCTTAGAATAAAATATTAATGGTATTAACGAATGAAATTAACGGCATTAACGTAATAATGTCACAAAAAACACGGGGCACATCACTGTGCCCCGTGCCGTTTCCCGGGTTATCGAAAAAAAAGTTACGTGATTACTTCACTATATTTCTCGGGTGATAGTCAAACAGACGCTGGTTATTGCGCAGCTGCTGTATGTCGAGGTTCTCCACCTTGCCGTCCCAGTTGGCTCCCCATGCGGCGAAAGGTTCGCCCTCGGGAATGATGTGGGTTACGGTCTCGGTGCGTGGCGGCAGCGGCTCAAACACTTTCACAATGGCGAAATAGTCGCCTGCCAACCCTTCCATCCAGAAGATGTGGTCGTTGGGATAGCCAAGCACTTCCTTCAACTTGTACTGGTGGCCGGAACGGTCAACCAATATCTCATTGCCTCCGCGACCGAAATACTCACGCTTCCAGTTCATCTCGCACGCCTCGGCAATATATGTGGCATCGGGCGTGAGCCATACGGCCAGCGTACCGTCTGTCAGGGGCTTGATGAGGTGAGGCTCGTCATAGACAGCCCACGACTTGTGGTTGTCTTTGTTGTAGTCCTGCTCGCCGCTCACGAGGTGTGCCATGTGGATTTGAGGAGCAGAATCATAAACCACCCCCGTGCCGTACTTGCTGCAAGTCGTTGACGAATTATCATGGAGAGATGCTTCCATGCCGCGCATATACCAGTTTGGCACGCCGTAGATGACTATGTTTTTGGTGCCTTCTGCCAGTTTCGGGAAGAAAATCTGGAAGTCGAGCACGGTACCCTCCTTCTCCTTCACGTCGAACACCTTGCCGTAGCAGTCGCCTGGCACGGTGCGGCGCGACTGGTAGATGGTGCCAGTCTGCTTGTCTAGTATGACGCACTCGTTGCTTGCCAGCCACATGTTCTTCACCACGTCGGCGGGCATACGGAAATAGCAGTGCAGCACGGTCTCGTCATTCTCCTCGGTCAGCTGCCATACCGCCGGGATGTAAGAGACGTTGTTGGGAGATACATGGATGCCACCGGGGAAGATGCTTTCCAGACTGCTGATGGTGGGTATGTCTTTCACGAAACCGATGTTCTCGTGCCATGAGTTGTCCTCGGTGTCGTGCCACACCACCGTCTTCTTCTTTGTTTTCTTGTCAATGGTAGCCTCGGGACATGACATGAAATAGAAACCGTCGGCTTTTGCCAGTTGTTTCACAGACGTGTCGTCTGTCGTATCAGGCTTCGCTTGCGTGGTGGCGCAGCAGAGAGCCATGAGGCTTAGGGCTATTAGTTTTTTCATATTTCTTTTCTTTTGGAGTTAATATTTCTTGCATGCATTAGTTCATCGCGATATGATTGGTAGCACGCCGATGATACGGCGGCATTTATGTTTGAGCGGGTAGTGTAGAGCAGTATCTTGCCGTTGACACGCTCTGCTATCCAGCGGTATTGCAGTTGCTTGCGCAGGTCTTTCAGTTCAAAGTAGAACTGCAGGTGAGAGAAGCTCAGCAGGTAGCCGGGAGTCTCGTCGCTGTACCAGCACGCCACCTGAAGCAGTCGGCCGAACACGTCCAGCTCCTTCTTGTCGGGGAAGACATACACCTTGCTGACTACATTGCTGTCATGCGGAACGGCACACTGCAGTTCTCCCTCCTTCACCTTGCAGTAGCCGGCGAACTTCTCTATGAAATCATCCACACGGGCCGGGTCCTGATATGGCACGGTGTCGGTCTTGGTGTCGTTCGACGCGTATATGACGTGGTTTTCAGCACTGACATCGGTTGTCTGGGTGTCATATCTGCCGAGGTTCCAGAACTTCGTTATGGCAGGTGCAGCGTTGTCGTTGCTTGCAGATGCAGACTTGCTGTTGTTGGCAAGGGCAGCGCTTTCTGCTGCAGGCTCAACAGTTTCCTGCTTGTCCTGAGGTGCCTTCTCATCCTGCGGTGCGGTCGTGGCAGGAGCCTCAGCCTTTGCAGGCTCGGCGGTTTCAGTCTTGGCAAGTATCTTGTCCGCCTTGCGCAGTATGCGTTCGTTGCTCTGTGCCGTCTGTTTCTCCGACTGCTCACGGGTCATCATCGTGACGCCGATGCCCATTGTGAGCAGCAGACACGCTGCAGCGGCTATCCAGCGCCACCGTCTGCTGGATTTGTTGACGACAGGACGCATCGTGGTGCGCTGCATCAGCCGCTCGGTGAAGTCGGCTGGCAGCTGCGGCGTGTCGGCATATTTGCGCCGCAGTGCTTCGCGTATGTCGGTATCTTTATATGTAGTCATTTCTTCTGAAGTAATTAAACATGAATTCGACGAAATAAATTTTTTTTTATCGTTAATGTCGTTAATATAGACCATTAATGTCATTAATAACCATAGGGTAAAGTATTAATAGTATTAACGAATGAAATGTCATTAATATGATTTCATCGAACTGACGTTAGTTTATACAATTTCTTGCGGATCCGGTAAAGGCGGTTGGCCAGTGCGTGGGGCGTGGCATCCATGATGAACGAACATTCATCCAGCGGACGGTTCTCGAAGTAGTGCAGCGTGAGCAGCATCCGCTCATCTTCCGGCAGTGTGTCTATCAGCTGTTCCAACTGCTGTATGCGTTCCTCGCGGCCGGTTGAGAGTTCTGCCTCCAGCTGTTCGTTGCTGATGTCCGTCTGCCATACCTCGCTGTGCTCTATCGATACCAGGCGTGGCCGTCGCCTTTTCAGGAAATCGAGCGTCAGGCGGTATGCTATGCGGCAGAGCCATGTGCCGAGCGATGCACGCTGTGGGTCGTAGCTGCCGATATGGCTGAAGGCCCTGAGGAATGTGTCCTGTGTAAGTTCCTCTGCATCCATCACGTTGGGCACCATCCTCGCAATCATGGCGAAACACTGCTGTCCGTAACAGCCGACCATCAGGGTATGCCCCTCATGCCGGCCGCACTTCACGGCGTCCACTATTTGCTCGTCCCTGTTCACGTAACTTTTTTTCTCTTTTCTATTAGTTATACGACAAAAAAATGAAAATATCCCGCACCTCTCGCAATTTTTTTCAAATTTTTTTCACGAAGGTGTGGGATACTCTCTGTATATGGATTTCAAAGTTAGCATAAATTCTAATTGCGGTGAGGCTTCAGTTGCTTGTACAGTGTCTGCGTCTTGCCCGCCTCCCTGGCATTCATGTATATCGTGCCGTGCTCCTTGTCCATGATGCGGATAAACGGCGCATCGCCGTGCAGCAAGAGCAGCACCTCCTCCCCGTCGGCAGTTTGGAAATGCCCCAGTTTCACACCATCCAGACTGACACCATTGGTACGGAATGAAATCTTCGGCAAGCTGTTGCATATCGCCATGTCCGTTATCTCACTGCACTTCACCGTCACGCCATACATTCCGGCAACCTCTATCCTGTCTTTCTCCACCGTGGCATCCAGGTCTGTAAAGCGTACGTAGCCTATCAGCACGACGACAGCTATCATGACGGCGCTCAGCAACGCCACTATAGCATTGCGGCTCTTCGGCATCATCCGTTTCGGACTCTTCACCAGACAGTAGATAGACGCTGCAAGAACAGGTAGTATGATGAAGAATACATACAGCACCTCGCTCTTCAGCAGTGATGCCACTATACATCCAAGCAGCAGTACCGCCGCCGTCAGTTTCCAACAGGAATGGAACAGTCCGAGCCATCGCCTGTCCTCTTCCTTTTCCTCAGGAGTCTCCCCCCACTTGAACCCGTTAATCAGTTCCGGATTCATCTTTGCCAGCGCTGCCACGCCATACAACAGTGCGGCAATGACGCAGGCAATCAAAATCATAATAACAGATAGTATCATAAACAGACAACGGCAGTCACTTCTTTACTGGCATGACGATAGCCAATATTATATATAGGAGAAGGCCCGGAAAACCCGCTGCAAAGATAGACATAAAGACATAAGCCACACGCACCAGCGTAGGGTCAAAATCAAAATACTCAGCCAGTCCGCCGCATACTCCGCACAGCATCTTTTCTGTGTTTGAACGTGTCAGTTTCTTTTCCATAGTCATTAATCACTTGTTTATTCAACGGCAAAGGTAAGCATTATTTCCGGTTGGTGCAAAAGTAAACGGCGGAAAATGTTCCGCCGTTTACAAAAATTAACCTAATCACCATCTACCACCAGAACCGCCGGGGCCGCCCTGGCTATTACTGTTGTATGTCGATAACGTAACACCTGTTGTCGATTTAGTTGCTGTGGCGTCCACATATGCTTGTCCTGCGAATATCTCCGTACCGCTGATGTTGCTCACGGTGAATAGTGTCGGAGTACCACTGGTGGAGAGCACCATCGGTGTACCCATCTGACTGTTGCCCGAAGGCACTTGGAAGGCTACCTCAAGCGTTCCGTTGTTATAGAGTCCATACCATGCTCCCTTGGTGAACGACGATGCTTGCCAGCATGACTGCGACAGGCTTGCACCACGCTCCAGTCCACCTATGGCTATGATTGTGCCACCTCTTACATACAGTGCCTTTCCTTCCTCTGTGTTGGCATCGAGTGCAACCTCCGGCGATGACTTTGAGATGGCATATACCAGTCCACCATTGACATAGGTGTTGCCGTTAGAATCCAAACCATCGTTGTTGAGAGAATAAGCGAACACACGGCCGCCGTTTACCGTAAGGTCCTGCGCAGCATTGACAGCATCATCATAAGCCTTGACAGTTATCTCACCACCATTGATCACGAGTGTGTTCTTGCTCTCCAATCCCTCGGCATTGCATCCAGCGGTGGAGATGTTTATTTTTCCGCCTTCTATTACTACGCCCCCGGCGTAACTGTAGCTGTTGCCTACGGCTGTCTTGGTGCCGGCCTTGATGCCCTTCGGCGACGAATAGTATTTGCTGTCGATGCGGTCGGTATCACCGCTGTAGTTAAGGTTTTCCGTTGTGCCGTTGTTGTAATACAGTCCACCGGTGGTCTTTACGGTGATGTCGCCGCCGGTCATCACGAATACGCTGTCGCACTTCATGCCGGCACCACCAGAGCCAGTGCTGGTGAGAGTGAATGTTCCACCGTCAACCACGATGCTGTCGCCCATGCTTATGCAACTGGCAGAACTGGTCTCGAGGTCTTCCGTATCCCACTCACCGTTGCCGGTGGTGGTGATGTTGATGGTCGGCGTACCATTGGCCACGAGCTTGCCGTCGCCTTTCAGTCCCTTGCCGGCTATGGCACCGCATGTGATGTTTATCTTTCCGCCTTCAAGGTAGAAACTGCCGGTGTCCTCATCGCTGTGTTCATCGTCAGTGGCAAGTGTCTTGCTTTCGTCTATCTCACACTGTATGCCGTCGTCACCACTGTTGCTGATGTTCACCTCGCCACTCTCCATGAGGAAGTATTGTCCGCAACTGATGCCGTCGCCAACGGCAGAAAGCACGTTGATGGTGGCGTTCTTCACCGATATGTATTCGCCAGTCTTGATGCCATGCTTTACGTTACCGGTAATGTTAAGCGTGCCCTTCTGCTTGAACTCAGCGTGTCCCTTTACATAGAGGCATCCCTTCTGTGAACCTGCAGCAGCGTCAACGAGTGTGTTCACCGTACCTGTGCCCACCTTTATATTAATGCGCTTGCCGTTTTGTATATGCACGGCAGCACCCGAAGTCACCGGTGTCGTGTTGGTGAGCGTCAGACCATTGAGTTCTACTGTAGCTTTATATGAGCCTGACATATAAAACTCACCATCGTCAGATGCACCGCTCAGCGTGTAGGTTATCTCTTGCTCAAGGTCGCTGCCCTGTGCTATGTTCACATGGGCACCATTGACCTTCGGAGTGACATACTGCGCTATGTTGCCGGCTACGGTAATCTTTGCCTGAGCACCATCATAGGCAACGCTGATGGAGTTGTCTGCCATCTCGGAATCGTCAACGGTCATTGAAGCGATGTCTGAGGCGGCAAGCTTCTTGTTCATTATGTTAAGAGTATCGTCTGCGCAGAACAGCATGTCGCCGGTCTGTGCTGCAGGAAACTTATACGTTACTCCGTCTTTTGTCAGCACGTTGAGCATCTGTGCCCTTGCTGTAAGAGTCAATATAACCGCAATGGAAAATAACAGTGCCTTCTTCATTTCTTCACCCCTTTCATGGTTTCTTTTACAGTTTTCACTACATACACAACACCCTGCTGCATGGCCTTCTGTGCAGCACTAACACTGGCATACTGCCCGATGTATTGTCCGCTTACGGTATATAGTTGTACCTTGCCGTTGGTGTTTTCCGCATCGTTGACAGCGGTAATGGCATCGGGAGTGTCCTGACTGAAATACATCTTGCTCAGTTCTGAGATTGTAAAGGTCTCGGTGCCGCTGTCACTGTTGACGGTAAGCACACCCGACTGCGGCGTCATAGTAATGCCGCTGGCAGAGAATGTCAAAGACTGACCATCTGCTTTAACAAACGTAATGTAGGGATAAGTGTAGTCGGCAGCGCACGTCAAAGACATTACCGACAACATTGTCAGCATGAATAAAATTCGTTTCATGTTATTGTTAGTTTTGCAATTAATTTAATATAGGTTTGTTCGGCAAAATTACTTATAATATGATGATTGGGCAAATAAAATAGACAAACCACAGTGTTTATACACTTTTTAACAGCCACAGAAAGTGTGTATGTCAAAAAAAATATGTAACTTTGCCATGACTTTACTATAATCATTGTTATATATATAAGTTCTGACAGCAATGGTCAAATGGATTTGTGCGGCAGTTGGTCTGTATCTCGGAGGTTTCCTCGGTGCTATAGCCGGCTATTTCCTGGGCGCATTCATACAGGGTATCATGAGTGGCTCCAAGGATAATGTATTCACTTCTGAACAGAGGGCTTACGGCACAGGCAGCAATTATGCATACGGCAACGGCGGTTATACGCAAAACAGACGACAGACAGTGCGCACGACAGACAATCCACGCACCTTGTTTCTCAACAGTCTGCTTGAGATGTCGGCATACATCATCGCTGCCGACGGACGTATCATGCACTCTGAGATGGAGGTACTGCGAACCTTCCTACGACAGAATTTCGATGCCGGTACCGCACAGGCTTGCAATGAGCGTATGCTTACCATATTCGAGGAACGCAAGCGCATGACACAGAGTCAGTGGCGGTCGCGCGTCATGCAGTCATGTCGTGTGGTGGCAATGGCACTGCCGCATGAACAACGGCTGCAGCTGTTGTCCTTCCTCGCTGCCATCTGCAAGGCAGACGGCCATGTTGACCGGACGGAAATCAATGCCATGCGTGACGTGGCGCTGGCCATGGGACTTGATGTTTCTGTGGTTGACCAACTGCTGTCGCTTGGCGGCACCACGCTCGATGATGCATACAAAGTTCTCGGTATATCACCTGATGCAACCGACGACGAGGTGCGACGCGCCTACCGCAAGATGGCATTGCAATATCATCCCGACCGTGTTGCCACGCTTGGCAAGGATGTGCAGGAAACAGCAAAACGCAAGTTCCAGGAGATAAACGATGCCAAGGAACGTATTTTCAAGGAAAGAGGTTTATAATATATGAAGAAACTATACATAGAAACATACGGATGCCAGATGAATGTGGCCGACTCCGAAGTAGTGGCCAGTGTGATGCAGATGGCAGGATATGAAACATGCGACAGTGCCGACGAGGCTGACTGTGTGCTGCTCAACACCTGTTCGGTGCGTGAGAATGCCGAAAACAAGATATACCATCGCCTGGAAACACTGCACCGCGAGAACGAGAAGCGCAACAACGGCAGGATACTCGGTGTGATAGGCTGCATGGCGGAGCGAGTGAAGGATGATCTCATAGAAAACCATCACGCACGACTTGTGGCAGGACCAGACTCTTACCTGTCACTGCCTACACTCATAGCACAGTGCGAACTGGGACAGACGGCTATCGACACAGAACTGTCGCTGACAGAAACCTACCGTGACGTGATGCCCACTCGTGCTCACGGCTCACACATATCAGGATTCGTAAGCATCATGCGCGGATGCAACAACTTCTGCCACTACTGCATAGTGCCATATACCCGTGGACGGGAACGCTCCAGAGACGTGGAGAGCATACTACGCGAGGTCAAGGACCTTGAGGCACGTGGATACAAAGAGGTGACACTGTTGGGACAGAATGTAAACTCATACTCGTTTACGAATGAAGGAGGTATGATAAACTTCCCGCGCCTGCTCGCTATCGTTGCAGAAGCCGTTCCCAATATGCGGGTGCGCTTCACCACATCACATCCGAAGGACATGAGCGACGAAACTCTGGAGGTGATAGCGCGATACCCCAACGTATGCAAGCACATTCACCTGCCAGTACAGTCGGGCAGCGACCGCATACTCAAACTGATGAACCGCAAATACACCCGCGAATGGTACATGGAGCGCGTTGCTGCGATAAAGCGCATAGTGCCAGACTGTGCCATTACTACCGACATCTTCGTGGGCTACCATTCAGAGACTGAGGAGGACCACCAGCTGTCGCTCTCACTGATGAAGGAGGTAGGCTACGCTTCTGCATTCATGTTCAAGTATTCAGAGCGTCCAGGCACTTACGCCTCGAAGCATCTGCCCGACGATGTGCCTGAAGATGTGAAGATACGCCGACTGAACGAAATGATAGCCCTGCAGAATGAATTGTCGGCAGAGAATTACAAACTGGATGAGGGCAAGGAGTTTGACGTACTGGTGGAGAACTACAGCAAACGCAGTCGCGAACAGCTATGCGGCCGCACCAGTCAGAACAAGATGGTGGTGTTTCCAAAAGGCACACACCACATCGGCGACACCGTCAGGGTGCGCATCACCTCAAGCACCTCCGCCACACTGATGGGCGAAGAGGTGAAGTAAAGAAACGCTATAACTTGATATCAAGAAATAATACTACTATGAACAGTAAGACATCATTAACGGCTCTGTGGCTGTGCATCATGACACTGCTTCTGACTGGCACAACCAACGGTGCATGGGCTGCAAGACACGACGCTGCCACTGACACCAAACAGTCTAAAAGCATTGTGATACTGTATGAAAACGACGTGCACTGCGCCATCGACGGATACTCACAGATGTGCGGACTGCGTGATGCCATGATAGCTTCCGACACATGCCATGTGGCTATGGTGTCGGCTGGTGATTTTCTGCAGGGTGCTCTGTCGGGCGCCATCTCGCACGGACAGTATATCGTCGATATCATGCGTGCTATGGAGTATGATGCCGTAACGCTGGGCAACCATGAGTTTGACTACGGTGTGCCGCGCATGCTTGAGATGGTGGCACAGACTGGTGCACCGGTGGTATGTGCCAACTTCTTCGTATGCGGTGGTGCGGCTCCCATATACCAGCCGTATGTCATAAAGCAGTTTGGTAATAAGCGCATAGCTTTCGTCGGAGTGACCACTCCAGAGTCGATGCGCTCAGAAGGATATGCCTTCGTTGACGGAAAGGGCAAGAAAATATACGACCTTCGCACAGCCGATGTATATAGACTTGTGCAGCAGGCTGCTGACAAGGCTCGTGCCGAGGGTGCCGACTATGTTGTGGTGCTGTCGCACCTGGGAGAGGAAGTGCGCTCCACCGGCATCACCTCGCAGGGACTTGTTGCCGCTACACGCGGCATCGACGTTGTGATAGACGGCCACACTCACGCCGTAGTGCCGGCAGCTTCCGTTGCCAACATTGACGGAAAGCCCATCCCAGTGTCACAGACGGGAACCCAGTTTGCCAACGTGGGCAAACTGCTCATCACTCCTGACGGACATTTCAGCACTTCACTCATACCAGCAGGCGACATCAGTTGGAGCAATGCTCGCGTGAAGGCTGTCACCGACAGCGTGAAGGCTCTGATGCAGATCGTAACAGAACGCCAGATTGCCAACCTCCCTTACCCCATGCCAGTGAAGGAAAAAGACCAGTCATGGTGCGTAAGGCGCAGAGAGACCGGCATTGGCAACCTTGTGGCTGACGCTTTCCGCATAGAGATGGATGCCGAGATAGGCATCGTCAACGGCGGCGGACTGCGCAACGACCTGCCTGCCGGGACGTTGAACTATGGTGACATCGTGTCTGTGCAACCCTTCGACAATCACATGTGTCTGATAGGTGTCACAGGCAATCAGCTGATGGCGATGCTGACGAAATGTACTGAGAAATGCCCCAAGGCAGACGGCTCATTCCCTCATGTGTCGGGTATGCGCTACACCATACACACCGCCACACACCGCGTGACCGACGTAATGATTCTTGACAAGGCTACAGGCAAATACGTGCCGCTGCAGCCGGAGAGGGAATACACCATCGGCCTGAACGACTATTACAGCACTGGCGGTTTCTACAGCACTCTGAAGGACAGCAGGCTTATCAACAGCACCACCAAACTGAGCCGCGACATCGTGGCGGACTACCTGGAGAAGACTCTGTCTGGCAAGGTGGGTGACGAATACCGCGAGCCACAGGGTAGAATAACGATAGTGGAAGACTGAATTTTACATAACTAAAATACAAAAGACATGAATACCAAGACAAGACTGCAGACCAGCATTGCCGTGCTGGCACTGTTAATGGCAGGACAGACCACTGTCATGGCTCAGAAAGAGTTTTCGCCAGAGGTTTATCAGTACCTGAACAAGGCTAACGAGCGTGAGAACCTCGACGAGGTGGGACGCAAAGGCTATGATGCAAAGGAATGGCGCATGGAGGCTCCCAACAAGCCAGTGAAGAGCGTTGACGACATCTTCGCCTTCCGCTGGATGGGCGGACCATTCCGCAATACCGGTGCCGAGAGCGAACTGCCAGACACCAACTATGTGCCTACACGAAAAGGACTTGAGAACCTGTACCTTTCAGGTAGTTCACGTTTCTCTGACAAGGAGATGCAGGTGGTGCTGCCGTGGCTCAAGGAGCACGCCGGCAACATGCCTATCTACATCCTCGACCTGCGCCAGGAGACTCACGGATATGTCAACGGCAACCATGTGTCATGGTACGGCTACATCAACTGGTCTAACCTCGGACGCTCTGCCGAGTACGTGATGCATGAGGAAGACTCACTCTTCCACTCTCTGCGCGGCAAGACCATCGTGGCTGGCAAGATAAGCAGTTCAAACAACTATGTGATGTCAAACGCACAGAATATCCTTGTCGATGTGGACAGCGCATGGACAGAGAAGGAGATGGTGGAACACTACGGACTGCATTACCTGCGCCTGGCCGCCCTCGACCATGTATTCCCCTGCGACAATGTGATTGACGACTTCCTGAAGATATACCGCTCACTGCCGAAACCGGCATGGGTACACATGCACTGTCAGGCTGGTCGCGGACGTACCACACTGTGGATGTCGTTCTTCGACATGCTCAGCAATCCTGACGTCCCAATGAAGGACATCCTCTATCGCCAGACACAGTTGGGCGGCACCAGCATGTACTACAAGGGTCAGCGCAAGGGTGAACAGAAATGGCGCGTAAGCCTCTTCACCGAGACCAGTTACCTCGTGCCGCTGCTCTATGCTTATGTGCAGGACAATAAAGATAATGGCTACTCTCGCTCATGGTCTGAATGGAAGAAAGAGAAGTTTAACCTGAAGTAAGGGTATTTTGAAAAAGGAGTGATAGGGGAGTAGAAAAGGAGTGATAGGGGAGTGATAGGGACATTTGTATTTGACTGTATGAATCAGTTAACGTAATGTCCTTATCACTCCCCTATCACTCCTCTTCTACTCCCCTATCACTCCATAGAATCCCTTCTCACTGCTTCCAGGTAGAAGGACTCTTGCGCCATTCCTTCAGCACTTCGAGGTCGCTCTCCTGTATGTAACCCGTCTTGGCTGCGATGGCAGTGGTGTGCTCATAGTCAGAGAGGGTGACAAGGCGAACATTGGCTGCCTTGAATGCCTCCTCGGCAACGGGGAAACCATAGGTGTAGCTGGCTACCATGCCGACTACCTCAAAGCCTGCCTGGCGCAATGCGTCAACGGCTTTCAGCGAACTGCCGCCGGTAGAGATGAGGTCTTCCACAACTACCACCTTCGCACCCTCGGGCAGTGTGCCTTCTATCTGATTGCCCATACCGTGGTCTTTTGGCTTCGGACGCACATAGCAGTATGGCAACTGCAGTTCATCAGCAACGAGCGCACCCTGCGCTATGGCACCGGTGGCAACGCCTGCCACGGCTTCTGCCTCAGGGAACTCAGTGTGTACGAGGTGTACCAGTTCCTGTTTTACGAAAGAACGCAGCTCCGGATAGGCCAGCGTCTGACGGTTGTCGGTATAGATTGGCGACTTCCAGCCGCTTGCCCATGTGAACGGGTTGTTGGGCTGCAACTTGATTGCCTTGACGGCAAGCAGTTTTTCTGCAAACTGTTCTTTTATGTCCATTTCTTTATAATGTTTATAATGTTTACATTTCTTTGCGTGGTGCAAAGGTAAGCATTTATTTTGACATATCCAAACCGTTTGTTGTTTTTCTTCTACCTTCCTTTACCTCTTGAAACTGCTGCGCACAAGTATGGCCTGACGCTTACCCTTGATGTATTCGCGCAGTCCTGCCAATGTGCTGCCCTCCACCTTCTTATCGCTCGGCACACAGTGACGCTTGCCTAAGCAAGAACCTGACAAGTTGAGCACTTGCGAAACTTGAATATATTTACACTCTTGCTATTGCAGCATAATAATTAACGTTTCTATGAAAACCTTTGTCTTTCCGCAGCCCCTGCCCCTGTGCCTTTATACTTGCTCTTTGCCTGATTATAGGTATAACGCAAGGTCAGTTCGACATAACGGCTGT
>JAEEHW010000048.1 GCA_016281055.1 Prevotella sp. | reverse complement strand
GGCGTCGCCGGTGCTCCACACCACTTTCTTGTCGTCATTGAGGTATGTGCGTGTGCCGGCTGCATCGTCTTGTGTTACGCTGAGGGTGATGCGCTCGCCGCCTGACGGGGTGAGCTCTGCCAGCTCGTTCTGGCATGATGTAAGGCCGAAGGCGAGCGTCATGGCTGCCATTGCCCCGTATGTAAGTTGCCTTTTTCTCATTGTCGTTGTTGTTTTTTAGTTTTTTAGAAACGAATGGGGGGTGGGGCTCCTACCCTCCCAACTGTCCTGTATTCCAGTCAAAGCTTCCGCCGTTAGAGTTTCCGCCGCCGGTGGTGGTCCCGCTTGTGCCGTTGCCTCCGAAGTCAAGTTGTCCTGCCTCAAAGCCACTGCCGGCGAGGATGTCGGCTGCGGCGAACGGTGACACTGTCACCGTAGGACGCACGAATGTCTTTTTCTTTTTCTGTGTCATTGTCTTTTATTTCTTTTATCAGTTATTCATTATATATTATTATCTGAAGATGTCAGAGGACGCTTGTGTTTTCCAAGATGCTAATCATCCAAATAAAATATATTTCGGTGGTAAAGTTACACATATTTCTGCAAATATGCAAACTTTTGTTAAGTTTTTTCATCTGCCAGCCTGGCGTATCATCTCCGCCACATCATCACAGAAGCGTTGGTCAGTCTGTTCAACGGCAACGAGGAAGATCTCGACATTCCTGCACTGGAGAAGATTGCACCGATAAAACTACTGACACTTGACGATATCTTCCCCTCTGCGGAATAATGGCCTTTGCCAAGAGCTTATAGTAACGATTATTACCCTGTAGGTTACGCTAAACTACAGCCTGAAATATAAACAATAACTATGCTTAATACATAAAACACATGAAACTTTATTTCTTTTTATGCCCTTACGGGCAGAAATCCATTGAAAATCTTTTTTGAAAATCTTAGGAGCCTGTCGGCTCAGAAATAAGACATGGAAAATTCGTGTAATCGGTGTAATCCGTTGTTGAAATTCATGCAAGTGCCACTGCGTACCGAGCTGTAGCCAAGAGATACAAAAAGGCATCTGTGTGTATCGTTCACACAGATGCCTTTTTATTATTGCCTTTTACTATTCTTTTTTCTTGCTTTACGTTTTTGCTAATGGTGCATCATTCTGAGACAGCACGCACAGCTCGCACACTGAAGCCGAAGCAGCGATTGGAGACGAGCTGCGGAACGACATTGCCGCTGTGGAAGTACAGGAGACGACCGTCCTCCGTAAGGTCATAGAGCGTACTCGACCAGTAATTGCCGGTGCCGCCGGAGCCGCCACCGAAGTGCAACACGCCATCGAAGCTGCCGGCAGCCGGAAGGAACAAGGAACTGCCATTGCCTGTGAATATGTAACCAGCGATGCCAGTGTTGTTGTAGTTGTCCGTCCAGGTTGATGTGGTGTTGTTATACAGTGCCTGCATTTCCTCTGTGGTAGGCATACGCCAGTCTGCTCCCCACTGTACGCTGGCTGCGTCGTCTTCTGCCGCAAGCACGTCACCTCCTGCGGTGTATTTTGTGTAGATAGCGTCACTGCCAGTACCACTGCTGTAGTACGGTGCGTTGGCTAGTGAGTAGCCGTCGCTCATGCCGTCTTTCCATGAGGTGACGGTGAGCGTGGTGATGAGCGTGGTGCCGTTCTTCGTGTAGCCGGTGTAGTATGGTTCGGTGGCTCCCCATGCGAAGTAGTCGCCGTATTCCTCAGGGCTGTCTGCTCCTACATTGCAGGTGGCAAAGAGTATTTTCTTGCCGTTCATACGTATGCCGAGGTCAACATACCCATGGCCATTAACTGTCGGTGTCCAGCCTTGCGCTACGCTGGCGGTGCCCATGTTGATGACTGCCTTACGGTTCAACACCGAGGTGCTGCCGTTGTAGGAGCGAGTGAGTTCGATGCCGTCTGTGCCTACGCATTCCATGGTGAAGCCCTGCTCAAGGGTGCCCGGCAATACTGCGATGAGGTATGTGCCGGCGGCGATGCTCTCTTCGTTGCCTGCGGGCACGAGGGTTACAGTGCCGGTTCCGCCAGAGGTTACCGTGGCGGTGCCGATGCCTTCTTCATCGATGGCTACGCTGAGGGTACCAGCGAGGCTCTCTGTGCCGTTGGCCTTGAAAACTATCTTCTTCGTGGCGCTCTCGGTGGTTATCTGCACAAAGGCGCAGAGTTGCTTGAATGCGAGGTTCTTGGCATCGGTGGTGTAGCCGGTCATGATGGCGGCGGACTTGTCGAAGCCGTTGGCAACGGCGGTCTGCTCGGCAGGCAGGGTGACACCTGTGACGGTGCCTGATGAGAAGGTGTAGTCTGCATCGTAGGGATATACGGCGCAGTATTCCTTTCTGCTATCGACTGACACCGTGCCGCCGAACTCGCCGGTGGTGCTGCCTGCGCCTTTGGTTAGCTCGAAGGGTTGGTTGATGTTCTTCGTATCAAACAGACTGAGGGCGTCGCCGTCGCTCCACACCACCTTCTTGTCGTCATTGAGGTATGTGCGTGTGGCGGCTGCATCGTCTTGTGTTACGCTGAGGGTGATGCGCTCACCGCCTGACGGGGTGAGCTCTGCCAGCTCGTTCTGGCATGATGTGAGGCCGAGAGCGAGCGTCATGGCTGCCATTGCCCCGTATGTAAGTTGTCTTTTTCTCATTGTCGTTGTTGTTTTTTAGTTTTTTAGAAACGAATTGTTCTAATTTAATATAATTTAGAAACTAATTACAGAGGACGCTATAGGATGCGCCCTGCAAGTCCCCCTCCCTCACAGGGTTGCCCTCCCCCGGGAAACGGGGGAGATGCGAAGCGGAGGGGGTGTAAAGACCATTGAGGGTTGGGGTGGGTCTCTTGGGGGGTGGGGCTCCTATCCTCCCAACTGTCCTGTATTCCAGTCAAAGCTTCCGCCGTTCGAGCTTCCGCCGCCGGTGGTGGTTCCGCTTGTGCCGTTGCCTCCGAAGTCAAGTTGTCCTGCCTCAAAGCCACTGCCGGCGAGGATGTTGGCTGCAGTAAACGGCGATACGGTCACCATAGGACGCACGAATGTCTTTTTCTTTTTCATATAATTATCTATGGAAAATTTTTCAACGGTAAAGTTACACATATTTCCATTATCACACAAATTTTTTAACTCTTTTTTTTGTTTTCTTCACAACTATTCTTGTTAATTTCACTCTACGCTTTTCTGCTCTTTGGAAGCAGAAATCCTTGAAAACCTTGAGACACATTACATGATTTTCTTATGACATTACGCGCGAGGACATCAACCAGACATACGCCGAACTGAAAGAGTTTAAGAAAATGATAGAAAGAGACTAGATTATCTCGCTACGCTCGAAATGAAAAGTGAAAAATACAAGTTACATCAAACAATTTGATAGTAACTTGTATTTTTCACTTTGTTTTATTCCACTCCTCCAACGCTTTCTTCCAGTCTGAACCGTCATCCACAGGTTCTCCGTTGGCGGCAGCTTCAGCACGTCGTGCTTCTTCGTCGCGCAGGCGGTCACGCTCACGCTTAGCCTTCATGTCGGCTATGGTGGCATCGTCAAGGATGTGTATGGCGCGACGATCGATGGCGGCATACAGCTCGTCTGCGCCGAAAGGTTTGCCGGGCTCGTTGAAGTCTGAGATGTTAAACTCATACTTCGTGCGCAGCTCATGGCGGATTTCTTTCTGCTTCAGTCTGTTGCCCTTACATTTCATGCGCAGCAACTTGGCTATCTGCCCTATCTCTGTCTGTGAATATTTGTTTCTTCCCACTGGTTTACAGATTTGAAAGATTGAAAAAATAGTATTATCTGTTTTCACAAGAAAAACACCAATCCCACCACTGCCGCCACTCCTATCATCTTGATAGGGTTGATGCGCATCACTTTCACCCCTACAAATGTAGCGATGAAAATCGCCACCGATACAGCGAAATGCCATTTGTCATCAACTGGTGATGAGAAATTCTCTTCGTTGCAGAGCATCAGCGTGGCAGCGGCAAGCAAGCCCACCACAGCAGGCCGCAGAGCCTTAAAGACACTTTGCACCATTGGCGACTTCATGTGCTTCAGAAACATCTTGCTGATAAGAATCATCAACACAAACGACGGAAACACCAGTGCAAACGTAGCAGTGACGCTTCCCAATATTCCCAGCGCCATGCTTCCCGTAGCATTGTGCACAGCGGTATATCCGCAGTATGTGGCACTGTTGATGCCTATGGGTCCCGGTGTCATCTGGGATATTGCCACGATGTTGGTAAACTCAGCCGAACTGAGCCACTGATGACTTTTCACCACCTCATGCTGAATGAGCGACAGCATTCCGTAACCGCCGCCAAAGCCAAAAAGGCCTATGACAAGAAATGTGTAGAAAAGCGTTGCAAACAACATCGTTTAATCTCTGCTTGCTTTCTTGCGCTCCTGATGGTCGAGGATGGTCTTGCGCATACGCATCGACTTTGGTGTCACCTCCACCAGTTCATCAGCCTTGATATACTCAAGACACTCTTCGAGCGACAGTATTGTCTTTGGTATGATGCGGGCCTTGTCGTCAGAACCAGAGGCACGCACGTTGGTCAACTGCTTTGCCTTGCATACGTTGATTACAAGGTCGTTGTCGTGTACGTGTTCGCCAACCACCTGACCGATATACACGTCCTCGCCTGGGTCTATGAAGAACTTGCCACGATCCTGCAGTTTGTCTATGGCATAGGCATAGGCGTTGCCGGTCTCAAGAGCTATCATAGAGCCGTTCAGACGGCGTGTTATCTCACCCTTGTATGGCTGGTATTCCTTGAAACGGTGTGCCATGATGGCCTCGCCCTGGCTGGCTGTCAGCACGTTGGTACGCAAGCCGATGATACCGCGTGAAGGAATGTCAAACTCAATATTTACACGGTCGCCCTGAGCCTCCATAGATGTCATCTCACCCTTGCGGCGTGTCACCATGTCTATCATCTTGCTGGAGAACTCCTCTGGCACGTTGATGGTCAGTTCCTCGATAGGCTCGCACTTCTGACCGTCTATCTCCTTATATATTACCTGTGGCTGTCCCACCTGCAGTTCGTAGCCTTCGCGGCGCATGGTCTCGATGAGCACAGAGAGGTGCAGCACACCACGTCCGCTGACGATCCACTTGTCGGTAGAGTCCTCAAAAGGCTCTACGCGCAGTGCGAGGTTCTTCTCCAGTTCCTTCTCCAGGCGGTCGTTGATGTGACGTGAAGTCACAAACTTACCTTCCTTGCCGAAGAACGGCGAGTCGTTGATAGTGAAGAGCATTGACATCGTAGGCTCGTCGATGGCTATAGGTGGCAATGGATCAGGGTTCTCAAAGTCGCAGATAGTGTCGCCAATCTCAAACTTCTCCAGTCCGATGATTGCGCAGATGTCACCGCTCTGCACCTCAGAAACCTTTGCGTGGCCCATACCGTCGAAGGTGTGCACCTCTTTTATCTTTGTCTTTTCCATCGAACCGTCGCGATGGCTGATGGTGACGTTCATGCCCTCCTTCAGCGTACCGCGGTGAACACGTCCCACGGCAATACGTCCTGTATAGCTTGAGTAGTCGAGTGATGTGATGAGCATCTGCGGCGTACCCTCCAACTGTTCAGGAGCAGGTATCACCTCTACAATCTTGTCGAGCAGATACTCGATATTGTCTGTAGGCTTGTTGAAATCCTCTGACATCCAGCCGTTCTTGGCAGAGCCATATACAACAGGGAAATCCAACTGGTCTTCCGTAGCGTCGAGTGCAAACATCAGGTCGAACACCATTTCATACACCTCCTCCGGACGACAGTTAGGCTTGTCCACCTTGTTGACAACGACGATAGGCTTCAGTCCTATCTGCAGAGCCTTCTGCAATACGAAGCGAGTCTGAGGCATAGGACCCTCAAAAGCATCTACGAGCAGGATACAGCCGTCAGCCATATTCAGCACGCGCTCCACCTCACCTCCGAAGTCAGAGTGTCCCGGAGTGTCTATGATATTGATTTTTGTACCTTTCCAGTTTATTGATACGTTTTTGGAAAGGATTGTTATACCGCGCTCACGCTCAAGGTCGTTAGCGTCAAGCACTTGGTCTGAGTTGTTCTGTCCCTCGCGAAAAAGTTTTCCTGCGAGCATCATCTTGTCCACGAGAGTTGTCTTACCGTGGTCCACGTGTGCGATGATAGCAATGTTGCGTATATCCTGCATCTTTTTTTATTTTGTTCTTTTTTGTTGTCAGAAACAATTATCCTGCAAAGTTACTACTTTTTTTTGAAACAGCATAATTTTTCGTGATAATAAATCATTCTCCCTTCGTTTATTACCATCCGTCAAGGCGGCAGCGGGGCTTAAAACCGGAAGTCCTCCATCTATGCAGTAGGATTGTGCGCTTTTTCATTTTGGCACTTTTTTCTCATTTTTCATGACACTTTGAATTTTTGTACCTCAATTTTCCTGCGATAAAATCCATCAACGGGCAATTATTCTCGAAATCGGGCAAATTTTCGACGCTCATAACTTACTGATAATCAGCAATAGATTTTTTTCAGAATTGTAAAAGCTATCGTTTTAGGTCGTAAAAGCATAGCTTTTACACTATAAAAGCTATCAAATTAGAGCGCAAAAGCTATCAAATTACGTTGTCCGGGTTGGTAAAATACGATGAATTTTACCAACTCGGACAATGAATTTCATCCCCTAGGACAGTTTGATACCAATTTTCAGTCTCCTTTTTCTCTATTTTGCTTAGTGAAGTCGAGTGTCCTGAAAAATCAAAGTGTAAGCAAAACGGTCTGTTTTGTAATAAAGTGATTGTTTGCCTTATACTCCTTTGGAGCAGAAATCCTAAATAATCCATAAAAGAATCTCAAGCTCTTACGAGCCAGACACCTTTCACATTTTATCCTACCACAGATGACACGGATGAACACAGATTTCTAACTTCAGTAATAAATGTATAACCACGGATTTACACAAAATCACACTAATTTCCATCCGGAAGGAATAATTTGTGCAAATTTGCGATAATTCGCGGTTAAACTCTCAATGCACAGTTTGAAAACTTATTTCTGAGCCGTCAGGCTCCAATGATTCTCAAAAAGATTTTCAATTGATTTCTGCCCATAGGGCAAAGAAAAAGATTCGTTCCATTCGAGCTATTCGTGTTCAGGCTTAGATGAATTATTCAGAAATACAAATCACTCGAATAACTCGAATATTTTTAATGGATTATGATTAATTATTCAAATTTGTTTCAAAGAAAAAGATTCGTTCCATTCGAGCTATTCGTGTTCAGGCTTAAATGAATTATTCGGAAACACAAATCACTCGAATCACTCGAATATTTTAATTGGATTAAGATTAATTATTCAAATTCGTTTCAAAGAAAAGATTCGTTACATTCGAGCTGTTCGTGTTCAGGCTTAGATGAATTATTCAGAAACACAAATCACTCGAATCACTCGAATATTTTAAATGGATAAAGATTAATTATTCAAATTCGTTGCAAAGAAAAAGATTCGTTCCGTTCGAGCTATTCGTGTTAAAGAAAAACTTAATTCGTTGTAGTGAAGATATTAGAAACAAATTATCATAATTATTATAATTTTAGCCATTAATTAGAATAATAATAAATTCATGAAAATATTTATCATACTGAATACTATTATCCTTGATAACGACGTTTATTATATAGTGAGAATTCGGCATGCCGTACAGTGCAGAGGACTGCGCTACATATAATCCTAACCTGCATACCCACAAATACAACGGTAAGGAGTTTGACACCACGCATGGCTTGAATACCTACGATTACGGTGCAAGGCAATATAACTCCCTTGTCGACAGATGCCAATACTTCTTTGGCAACATTTATGATAGGATTTCCTTTTTAAAATTTGAGATTATGAATAAGAAAAAGACATTAATATATATAGCTATATTTATGTTTACTATTTGGATTATAGCAATAGTTCATGGTTTACATAGTATGTCAAATCAACCAGTTTCGGAAAGAGAGCAACGTTCTTTTTTTTGTATGGAAGGAAATATTGTTGCAACTAAATATCTTTATTTTGATCATGGAGATATTTTTCTGGTTACTCTTAGGCCTACATCCATAAATATCTATAAAAACGAGTTAACAAAATCTGATCCTTTTTGGGGAGTATATGATAAGAAAAAAAACTTGGTGTATTTTGTTATGTCTTATTGGGACTCTAATATAGAAAAATCAGTATGGAAGAAGGTTATAATAGATTCTTATAAACAACATCATATAGAATTAACTAAT
>JAEEHW010000047.1 GCA_016281055.1 Prevotella sp. | reverse complement strand
TGACATTCCGAAGAACTTGCGTATCTTCTCCCACGGTGTCAGGTGCCATGAGTGGGCGCACATATGGATGGCATAGCTGTTCTTCGTCACCTCGTGTTTGTTTCCTGCGAATGTCTCCGACGGGTATATGTGCACCCTGCCGGGCAACTGCTGGTCGATGTCTTTATATACAAATCCCAGTTTCTCTGCCACACGGGCGTAGATATACGGCGATAACACATCGGTGCGCAGCGTGCCGTCTTCTTTCACGAAGTGCTTGTCCTTGTACCATTCAAGCACCTCCTTCACAAACTCGCTGCCCTGCTCTGCCCCCATCACTGCGGCTTGTATCTGTATGCCCTCAATGAACACGTCGGCGGTGCGGTGGCCGTCGGCATCTATGTATTGTGTCATGCCGCATTTCTCCACTTGCGTGGGATGATACTCCATGCTTGAGAAGAACGAGTTGTCAAGGAAGTCGTCAAACTTCTTCAGCAACACCACATCCGAGTCAAGGTATATGCCGCCCTCGGTATATAGGGCGTACATGCGTATGTAGTCGGCGGCAAACGCCCACTTGCGGGCCTCGAAGGCCTCCTTTACGTATGGCACGCTGTTGACGTCGAAGTTCTTTGTGCTCCAACGCTTTATCTCATAGTCTGGATGCGTCTTCGCCCATGTGTCCATGCATTTGCGTATCTTCTTCGGAAAGGGCTCGTCGCTTAGCCAGCAGTAATGTATTATCTTTGGTATCACCTGTCCTTAATTACCGTTTTATGATTTGATTTTTATCCATTTATTGTCTGCCGTTTCGGCATTTCCAACTACAAAGTTACAGAAAACCGAGCAAACTGCCAAGAAAATAAGGTTTTTTCTATGAGAAAATTGTGCATGTAAAGTTTTTTTTGTACTTTTGTAAACCTAAATACTAACAGCATGACTGACATACAGGTACTTGTCATACACGTGCGCGGCCAGCTGGAGCGCGAGTCTTTCATTAAGGAACAACTTCAGAAACTGGGGCTGCCATATCATTTCATTCTCGATGGCAACAAGGAGGATCTGACACCGGAAATACTCGACCGCTGTTTTACGGGCGATATGCACGGGCAGTTTCCCCGAACCAGCTGCGCCTACAAGCATCTGCTTGCCATGCAGTATATCATCGACAACAACCTTGACGGGGCTCTCATCATTGAGGACGACCTGCGCATCTATCCTGATTTCAACGAGGTGTTTGTGCAGAGCATGAGGGAGTATGAAGCGGAATACTCTCACCTGCCTTTCATTGCCAACTACGAGGAGAGCAGCCTGATGCTCGTGCCTAAGAGTCAGCGGCACACAGGGCAGGTGCTATACCCGGCGGCGAGAGACCGCTTTGCCGGCTGTTATTTCATAAACCGCATGGGCGCAGAGGCCATCATGGATTACGTTGCCAAGCATAAGTCGGACACCACCAGCGACTGTCTGCACAACAGACTCGTGCAGCAGGGCATGCTGTCCTATTACTGGAGCCACCCCTGCATCTGCTGCCAGTGCAGCTGCGACGGTTCGATGCCGACGATGATTCCCACCAGGCCGCGACCGCTGAAACGGCTGAAATGGTTCTATAAACGTGCATACAAGCACATGCTGTATTTCTTCAGATAATATGAACAAAAGCATTGGCGAAATATTAAAACAGTTCTGGTATGTCAACTTTCGGCACACCAGGAAGAACAGTCATTTCATTTACTACCTGCGCAGCTTTATCAGATATTTCACCCCGAAATGCTTCACGCAGCACAGACTGAAGGGCAAGTTGGCGCTTTTCGACACTCTCGACAAGGACGAGCAGCGCTATATCATGCAGCGCGTGGACCACTACTGCAAATTCACCGACGGCATCACCCTGCCCGACGATGCCCCCGCATTGAAGCAATACACATACGGCAAGAAGGAATCATACGTACACGACTATGTGAACAGCACCTATTTCTTCGATGCATACGAATACACCCGCTTCTTCCCCGACACCATGCGGTGGGCCTACAATCCCGGTGATGTGAACTACCTGTTTCCCGTTCCCGAGATAACGAAGAGCAGACCTATAACCGCCGACGACAGCAACAGGAACAACATACTGCTGAACCTCGACAAGGTGCGTCACTTCCTGTGGGTGTCCGACCCCTTCTCCTGGGAGGAGAAAGAGACCTGCATCCTTTTCCGTGGCGATGCACGCAACAAACCGCGACGGCTGCAGTTCATCGAGATGTGGAAGGAGCATCCGCTGTGCAATCTCGTCAGCACCGGCGCCATGTCCTTGTATGACCACCTGCGCTACCGCTATATCATGTGCCTTGAGGGCAACGACGTGGCATCAAACCTGAAGTGGGTGATGTCGAGCAACTCTGCCGCCGTGATGCCGCGCCCCACCTGCGAGACATGGTTTATGGAAAGCCAGCTGGTTCCCAACTACCACTACATTGAGATTGCCGACGACTACCACGACCTCATAGACCGCATCACATATTATGAGGAGCACCCCGACGAGGCCAAGGCGATAGTAGCCCACGCCCACGAATGGGTAGGGCAGTTTCAAGACAAGAAACGTGAAGACCTCATCTCCCTCATGGTGCTCGACAAGTATTTCCGACTGACAGGACAGACCAGTTCATAGTTCATAGTGCATAGTTCATAATTCACAATGTACTGTAAACCATAAACAGTAAACAGTAAACAGTAAACGGTAAACCATAAACAGTAAACTGTAAACCATAAACAGTAAACGGTAAACCATAAACCGTAAACCGTAAACTAAAGAACTGCATGAATTATTTCATCAACGACCTCGTAAAACTCAATACTTCTGAGAAGGTGAACGCGCAAGGCAAGGCGCGGCGTGATGTCATGCATACCTTCTCCGACTGCGGCTATGAAGTGCGCAATATCCTCAATTACCGATATTCCTGGGGAAAAAGCAGAAAATACCACCACTATCCTATACTGACACACTGGATAGCCATCAGACAGGCCAACAGATTTCTGAAAGACGTGAAGGAAGGCGACACCGTGGCAATACAGGATTTCCATCTGTGCCACATGCAGCATATTGCCACCGAGTGCCTGAAGAAGAAGGTAAGGGTGATACTCGTCATCCACGACGTGCAGAGCATACGCTTCAATGTCACGACAGAAGAGGTGCGACAGTTAAACAACGCCTCGCTGCTGCTGGTGCACACTCCCGCAATGGAGGAGAAGCTGCGCTCCATCGGTGTGACAACGCCCATGCGCACCATGATGCTCTTCGACTATTACAGCGACAGCCCCATGACCAACGCCGACGACATCCTGCCACTACGCAATGAAGTGGTGTTTGCCGGCAACCTCGCCAAAAGCGATTTCCTGCATCATGTAATCAAGCAGGGCGGACTGAAAGACATCACGCTGAGGCTCTACGGCATGAAAGGCAACCTTGACACCGGTGCCAGCGACGGCATAAAATACTGCGGTATGTTTGAACCAGAAAAGACCGACGCCGTGAAAGGCGGCTGGGGACTGGTATGGGACGGCAACAGCATCGAGACCTGCGCCGGAGGCATAGGTAACTACCTGCGTTACAACTCTTCACACAAGATGTCACTATACCTTGCCTGCGGAATACCTCTGATAGTATGGAGCCGGTCCTCGCTGGCCTCATGGGTGAGGGAAAACAACGTCGGCATCGTCACCGACAGCCTCAACAGCATCGCTGACATTATCCGTAGCATCCCCGACGAAGAATACAGACGGATGATAGACAGCGTCCACCGCATAGGAGCACAGCTTCGCAAGGGCAGCATGCTCAAGCAATGCATCACACAAAACAGCAGAGTGTCCGTTTGACACTCTGCTGTTTTTTCTTCTTATATCCTTACACTTTGACATTTTGTTTTCTTCAACTTTAGACATCAAAATAGAGAACGCAAGCACATATTTCCCTGTCGCCAAAACACCTTTTTCTCTAAAAATCACAAAAGCATACCTTTCTCTCAGTAAAAGCATACCTTTTACCATGTAATAAGGCACCTATTACAATGTAAAAGAGTACCTTTTGCAGCGTAATACGATAGCTTTTACACCACAAAAACAACGTTTCTCAATAACTCTTTACTGATTACCAAACAGTTACAACCGCCCATTCCTTGCGATAAAATCGACCACCTCAAAATAATTTTCAAATATCGCAAGGAAATCAAGGTTGTAAAAATCAAAATGTCAGAAAAAGAAGCAATTTGCAAACAAAATGCAAAGTCAGACAATCTGTCGGTAGAAAAGCGAATAAAATGCGATAAAAGAAAAAAGAACTTTTTTAAATGATTTTTGCACGATTTTCGTAATTTAATTGTATCTTTGCAAAAAGATATATTATAACGACAAAGAATTGATGCAAGAGAACAAAGATATGCAGCCACAGGCAGAACCACATATCGTGAAGTCGCACGACATTCACATTGACAATGACTATGCAGACTGGATAGCGGACATTAAGAGTCGCTATTTGTTCTATGCTGAGAAGATAAAAAAACTGAAACAACTTGTTTCAGTAAATGGAGCGGAGAAAATGCACCAAGCTGGTGCAGAATTGATAAATCCAAAACTCCAACAATTTGTTGGAGAATTACAGTTCGCTATTAATCATGGCATAGCGTCCCAAGCCAAGAGTAATTGGCCGAGTGCGTGCGGCTTTTACAAAAGGAGTTGCGGGAAACCAAACGTTTGATGGGCAAGGTGGGTGATACAAGAAACTCTCAAAGTGGAGAGATTGGGTTTTAACATTGAGAGAATAAACATGAGGTCGAACCAAAAACAATAATATGTCAAATAGATGTCTATACATAGCGACGATTAAGGAGTTCCTTGAGCAGGAACGCCTAGCTGTTTTAGGCTCTCTCCATAACAACTATCATGGTGAGGCATTGACTACCACCGATGAGGCTTGGATGGGCGAAATAGACATATTGCAACAGGTTCTACAGCCCTGGAAAAAGGAGAATGCTCAGATAGTTTAAAATACATCGTAATAAAATCTTATGATAAACGAAATAAAAAACAAAATACGAACCCTCGTCCAGAAATACGAGCAAGGCAAGGAGGTTTATCGCACATCGCGTTTCAATGAAACTCAGGTGAGAAACGAGT